>USTB01000024.1 GCA_900557635.1 uncultured Eubacteriales bacterium | reverse complement strand
GAGAACGTCATGATGGGCTACTATGAGGATCCCGAGGAAACGAAAAACGCCTTTACCGCCGACGGCTGGTTCCGTACCGGCGACATCGGCTATATGGATGAGGACGGCTATATCTTCATCACCGGACGCAAAAAATCGGTCATCGTTCTGGAAAACGGCAAAAACGTGTTTCCGGAGGAGATCGAGGAATACCTCGAAAAGATCGACCTGATCACCGAGAGCGTGGTGGTGGGCAGACGCACCGAGGACAGCGACACGATCATACTGACTGCCGTGATCTATCCCAATTATGACAAATTCCCGCCGGACACCGACCCGTCCGATATCCAGAAGGCGGTGCGGCATGAGATCAACCAGCTCAACAAGAAGCTGGCGGGCTTCAAGCAGATCCACGCCGTGGAGATCCGCACCACACCCTTTGAAAAGACGACATCTCGCAAGATCAAGCGTCATTTGGTCAAGTAAGCGCCCATACCGCTTGCATTCACAATATGCTTTCGCAAAACGGACGGGCATCCCGTCCGTTTTGCGCATTTTACCGCATCCCCATGATCCCATGTCAGGAGGGCTTTTCCCATGTACCGAATTTTGATGACAGACGACGAAGAAATGATCCGAAAATTAGTGCGAAAATATGCAGAATACGAGGGCTTCACGGTGGACGAAGCATCAAGCGGCATGGCGGCGGTGGAGGCTTGCCGTGCCAACACCTATGACCTCATTGTCATGGACATCATGATGCCCGAGCTGGACGGCTTCTCCGCATGTCGGGAGATCCGCAGTTTTTGCCGCACCCCCATCATCATGCTGTCGGCGCGCGGCGAGGAATACGACAAGATCAACGGCTTTGAGCTTGGAATCGACGACTACGTGGTTAAGCCGTTCTCGCCCAAGGAGCTGATGCTCCGCATCCGCGCCGTCATCGCACGTTCGCGCGGCGCTTCCCAATCCCCCGCCGCCGATGTCTTTGAGCTGGACGGTCTGCGTGTGGATTTCACCGCACGCGTGGTCACGATTGACGGCGTTCGGGCGGACATGACCCCCAAAGAGACCGAACTGCTCTTCTTCTTCGTGCGCAACCGCAACATTGCCCTTTCACGCGAAAAGCTCATCACTGAGGTATGGGGCTACGACTTTTTCGGCGGCGACCGCACGCTCGACACCCACGTGAAGCTCCTGCGCCACACCCTCGGGAAATACGCCGACCACCTTGTGACCCTGCGCGGTGTGGGCTACCGCTTCGACGCGTGAGCGCGGTAAAGCACAGCCGACCCGCACGCGCCCGCCGCCTGCCGTCGGTCCAGCGAAAGATCCTCACGTCCTTCCTGCTCTTCACCCTGATCGCCGTCACCCTGTTCTGGCTTTGCACCGCCGTGTTCCTCGACAACATCTACCGTGCCTTCAAGCGCGGCGAGATCAGATCGGCGTCCGCACAGATCGAGCAAAAGTTGCTTCGGGACAACTGGGAAACTGCGGCGGACGCCGTTGCGGAACGGAACAACTGCTGCGTCATCGTCTATCAGATGTACGGCGATTCGGACGGACTGGAGCTGCTGTCCGCCGAGCATCTGTCCGACTGCGCCATCCACCGCATCGACCGCGTTGGACGCTACGGTCTTTTCCGCACGGCGCGGGATGCGGGCGGCTCCTTCCTTGCCTGCTACCGCTACGACAGCTCCCTCGGTGCCTACCGTATAGAGCAGGACGGCGAAGAAAAGAGCGCGGACACCACGCTGAACCTCATTTCGGCGCGCATCGTGCAGAAGAACGGCAGCATCTATTTCATCCTGCTGAATTCCGCCGTCACACCTGTGAACACTGCCGTCAAGACCATTATGGCACTGCTCGCGGCAATTACCCTGATCCTGCTTCTGCTCTCCGCCCTGCTTGCGTGGGTGCTCTCCCGCCGCATCGCCGCCCCCATGATCCGCATCAGCTACGGCGCCGAGCAGCTTGCCCGCCGCTCCTACGACCTGAAGCTCCGCGAGACGGGCTATCGGGAAGCCGCTCAGCTTGCCGACGTCCTCAACCATGCCGCCGTGGAGCTTTCCAAGGTGGATCGCCTGTGCCGCGAGCTGATCGCCAACATTTCTCACGATCTGCGCACCCCGCTCACCATGATCATCGGCTATGCCGAGGTCATGCGCGACCTGCCCGGCGAAAACAAGCCCGAAAACGTGCAGGTCATCATTGACGAGGCAAACCGTCTCACCTCCCTTGTGAACGACGTGCTCGACCTTTCTAAATTCGAGGCGGGCACCGCCGAGTGCAAAAAGGAGCCGTTTGATCTCACGCAGAGTGTGCAAAACGTCGTCGCGCGCTGTCAAAAGCTCACCGCGTCGCAGGACTACACCCTTTCCTTTACCTTTGTGCAGCATGTGACCGTGATTTCGGACGAGGGCTGTGTCATGCAGGTTCTCTACAACCTCATCGGCAACGCACTGACCCACACCGGCTCCGACCTTTCGGTACAGATCGAGCAAACCGTCATCCCCGACAAAGGTCGCGTGCGCATCAGCGTCACCGACACGGGAGACGGCATCCCGCCCGATCAGCTTCCCCACCTATTCGAGCGCTACTACCGCGGCTCGTCCTCCCACCGCAGACCGACGGTGGGAAGCGGCTTGGGTCTTTCCATCGTCCGCACCGTCATGACCCGTCTCGGCGGCACCTACGGCGTTCTCACCCGCCCCGAGGAGGGCAGCACCTTCTGGATCGAGCTTCCCGTCGAGAGGAGCGAGGACGCGGGGGATGCGGGGGATACGCGGGGCGCCGCCCCGCGCATCCCTTAGCACCCCGCGTACTCCCCGCGCATCCCCCGCGTACTCCTGTTAGAGCTTCTCGAAGCGGTCGCGGATGGCAAGCAGGAAAGGCTCGGTATCCACCTTTTGCTTGTTTTCCAAGGTAGACATGCTGTAAAGATCGCCGGTCATCACACCGTCCTCGATGGTCTGAACGGCGGCGCGCTCCAGCTTGTCCGCAAAGACGCAAAGATCGGGTGTGCCGTCCAGCTCGCCGCGCTTGCGCAGTGCACCCGTCCATGCGAAGAGGGTCGCAATGCTGTTGGTGGAGGTCGCCTCGCCGCGCAGATGCTTGTAATAGTGGCGCTGAACCGTACCGTGCGCCGCTTCATACTCATAAGCGCCGTCCGGAGAAACCAGAACCGAGGTCATCATGCCGAGGCTTCCGTAGGCGGTCGCCACCATATCGCTGAACACGTCGCCGTCGTAGTTCTTGCACGCCCACACGTAACCGCCCTCCGAGCGGATGACGCGCGCCACGGCGTCGTCGATGAGGGTGTAGAAATAGGTAATGCCCGCATCCTCAAACTGCTTGCGGTACTCCGCGTCGTAAATCTCCGCGAAAATGTCCTTAAAGCGGTGGTCATAGGTTTTGGAAATGGTGTCCTTTGCGGCAAACCACAGATCCTTTTTCTGATCCAGTGCAAAGCGGAAACAGCAGTGTGCGAAGGAAGCGATGGAAGCGTCCACGTTGTGAACGCCCTGCACGATGCCGCCCGATTCGCCGAAGGTGTGGATGAGACGGCGCGTCTCCTTCCCTTCCGCATCGGTGCAGACCAATTCACACTTGCTGTGGGCAGGCACACGCATTTCAGTGTTGCGGTAGACATCGCCGTATGCATGACGTGCGATGGTGATGGGCTTGGTCCAGGTGGGAATAAAGGGCTGAATGCCGCGCACGATGATGGGCGTGCGGAACACGGTACCGTCGAGAATGGCTCGGATGGTGCCGTTGGGCGACTTCCACATTTCCTTAAGATGATACTCCTCCACGCGGGCGGCGTTGGGCGTAATGGTGGCGCACTTGACGGCAACGCCGAGGCGCTTGGTCGCCTCCGCGCTGTCCACCGTCACCTGATCGTTCGTCTCGTCGCGGTGAACCAGACCGAGATCGTAATACTCGGTTTTCAGATCGACATACGGCAAAATGAGAATGTCCTTGATCATTTGCCAGATCACGCGGGTCATTTCGTCCCCGTCCATTTCGACGAGGGGCGTTTTCATTTGAATTGTCTCAGCCATTATTCGGTTCCTTCCTTTTTGTGTTAGGGTTTTGGTTCGGAATGATCGGATTCGGGCACGGCCTGCTGTATTGTGTCCTCACCGTCCGCCTTCTGAGGTACGGCGGCACGGTGACGCACGCGGCGGATAAAGGACATGGCAGACTGCATGGTGGCTGTCTCCAGACACTGTGCCTCAAGCGAAGTGAGAATATCCCGTTCGGTTTCACACAAACCGCGCAGGAGGGGCTGTTCCCGTCGGCTCGCCAAGCCCCGCTGGCATAAGCGGTACGCTTCCACGGCGTTTCCGAGCGCATAATAGGTGTAATAGGCGCGGACGCGGTAGGCGGTGATGGAACGGTCGGTACGGAGCGCCGACTCCGATTTGTCGAAATAATACTTCGCCTGCGACGGGTTGTTGTCCAGACAGGCGCGGAAGCACAGCTCATAATAAATGTGCGCCCGCATATCGGCAGGATACCACGGAAGCATGCGCCGCATCAGATACAGAAGGACGTTTGCCTCGTCCTGATTGCCCGCATCGGTCTCCCGCAGATAGCGGTACCAGAGCAGAAGCAGTTCGTTGGTGCCCGGCACACGCTGTGCCGTCCCGTCGTCCGGATCGTCCAAAAAGTCTCCGTCAATCAGGGTATCCTCGGGCGTCTGCTCGCCCGCATCGGGACGAAAGACCAGAATATTGCGCGGACGTGTTCCCGCATAGATTTGACCGCGCACATACCTCAGCCACAAAAGCTGTTCCTGATCGGCGCGCCGCAGGATGAGATTCCAAAAGAGCATGCCGTCCGTGGGGAAATAGCCCGAATAGTACGGGATCATACAGACCACGGCATACAGCACCGACACCCAGACAAAGCACTGCATGGCAATGAGAACGTATTCGTTATGCGGATCGACGATCCAAAGCACCGCCGAGACGATCAGCGCGGTGAGGATGTTTCCGCCCGAGCCGGAGGCATACTGCATGGCGCGGAGCAGAGGGTCGCGCCCGCCCGGGACAGGCGGCTCATACAGAATGCACAGACCGCCCCACGCGCCGTGGAGCGAGACCCGTCGGTGCATTTCCCCCGTGTTCGGCGGACAAAACCATTCCCACATCAGCACGCGGAGATACAAAATGCGGTATCCCACGGCGTTGCCCGCAAGCACGCCCGCAAAAATGTGGAAAAGAACGGCGCACAGCAGGGAAAGAAACAGGCACAGGACAAACCACGGAAGGGTCCACGGATTGCCCAAGCCGCCGACCACGCGCGCCAGCGTGATCAGAGACAGCGCGGCGCCGATGAGAATGCCCGCCGTCACTTGACAGACCGCATTCCATTTCTGCCGCTGTTCCACCTTATTCGCCGTCCGCTTGCCCGTGGGCATATCGGAGGGACTGCCCGTCTGCGCCGTCGTTGCACGGTCGGACGGCGCATATGTATTTGAGACGGCGTGACCGATCCGAACCGGTGTATCCGGCATGGGCAATTCCTCCTTCTTTTATGATTGGAAGCTGACAGTGCAGCCGCACTGCGCACAAAAGGCATCCGAGGTGTGACCGACGGTCACATCACTGCTCGCTCAGCTTTTCCAGACAAGCCAAGCGGACGCACAGACACAGAATCTGCACGGCGACACGCAGTTCCTTGTTCGAGGGGTACGTGGGGGCGATACGCAAATTGGAATCGTGCGGGTCCTTGCCGTAGGGGTAGGTTGCGCCGCAGTTGGTCAGGGTCACGCCCGCGCCTGCCGCAAGGTCGTACACGCGCTGTGCACAGCCGTCCATCACGTTCAGGCTCAGGAAATAGCCGCCGCGCGGATTGGTATAGGTGCAGATGCCGAGCGGCTCCAGCTTTTGCAGTGCCTCGGTCACGATCTCGAATTTGGGACGGATGATGGCAGCATGCCGCTTCATGTGCTCCAGAATTCCCTGCGCGTTGCCGAAAAACTTGACGTGGCGCATCTGATTGATCTTATCGTAGCTGATGGTCTGATAGCCGAGATGATACTTGGTTGCAGCAATGTTAGCGTCGCTTGCCACCAAAATCGCCACGCCCGAGCCGGGGAAGGTGATCTTGGAGGTGGAGGCGAACATGAGCACCTGATCCTCGTTTCCGTACTTTGCCGCCTCGCGGAGCAGGTTCGGAATGGTTTCGGGCTTTTCGCAGAAATCGTGTACGGCGTAGGCGTTATCCCAGAAGATACGGAAGTCGGGCGCCGCCGGCTTGAGGCGGGCGAAGCGCTCCACGGTCTCCGCACTGTACACGATACCGTCGGGGTTGGAATACTTCGGAACGCACCAGATGCCCTTCACGGAGGGATCGGCGCCGCACAGCGCCTCCACCTGGTCCATATCGGGTCCCGTGGGGGTCATGGCAATGGGGATCATTTCGATGCCCGTCGCCTCGCAAATGGCGAAATGACGGTCGTAGCCCGGCGCGGGACAGAGGAATTTCACCTTGCCCTGCTTGCCCCACGGCTCTTTTCCGCCCGGCACGCCGAACATGAGCGCACGAACCACTTCGTCGTACATGGTATTCAGACTGGAGTTGCCCATCACAATGATGCTCTTCGGCTCCACATCCAACAGATCGGCAAACATTCTCTTTGCCTCCGGAATACCGTCGAGCATTCCGTAATTGCGGCAGTCAAAGCCGCCCTCTGAGATACAGTCCTCCGGCGTTGAGATCACGCCCAGCATATCCTGGGTCAGAGCCAACTGCTCCGCGCCCGGCTTACCGCGCGACATATCCAATTTATAATGCTTCTCCTGAATGCGCGCGTATTCCTCGCGCAGTTCCTTCAGTTCACTCAGACGCTGATCGGGCGTCATTTCCGAATACTTCATTCCGGCACCTCCTGCCGCTGTGGGCGGCTCAACCAAAACAGAATAGCGTTTGCCCCGCAAACGGGTCATGACCCGCCGCAGGTCGAAAGGACACTGCCGCGTCCGCAGACACGGAACGGAATTCTTCTGTCATTTCGCCGAATCGGCGCATACGTGCCGATTTAAAAATGAAGGAAGCCGACACCCGAAAATGCAAGGGCAATGGCAGTTATCCTCTCCATTATACAGGATATTCCCGAGGAATTCAATAGTTTCGGTAGATTTTCCCATTCTTTTTTTGCAAAAGGAGAAAATGTCGGAGGCGCAAAACAAAGAAAATGCAGGATTTGTGAAAAATCCTGCATTCTGACCGATCAAAGCGTCCAGTCGCCGTTGCGGAATACCGGAATTTCTTCGCCGCGGCGGGTGTATGCCGTAATGTTCATGTCGGGCGTCCCTATCATCAGATCCTCGTGGATCATGGAATCGTTGACGCCCATCGCGCGGCACTCCTCCAGCGTGAAGGAATCAAAATTCCGCACGCAGTTCACAAAGCCCATGCCCAGTGCGATGTGGCATGCCGCATTTTCGTCGAACAGCGTATTATAGTAAAGGAGTCCGCTCTCGGAAATGGGCGAATGATAGGGCACCAGAGCGCACTCGCCGAGATAGGACGCGCCCTCGTCCATGGAGATCATGCGGCGCAGAAGCTCCTCGTTCGTGTCGGCGGAGCACTCGACCACCTTGCCCTCGCGGAACACCAGACGGATGCCTTCGATGAGACAGCCCTGATAGGAATACGGCTTGGACACATAGACCACGCCCTCCGCCAGACCGCGCTTCGGTGTGGTAAAGACCTCCTCGGACGGAATGTTGGGCTGGAACACCACGCCGCCCAGCGTCTTTTCGTCGCCGCCGAGGAACAGACCGTTCTCCATGAAGCCCACCGTGAAATCGGTGCCGTTGCCCGCAGTGTAGTGCAGGCGCTCCACGCCGATCTCATTGAGGCGATTGCTTTTTTCCTTAAGCGTGCGGTTATGCTCCTCCCATGCCGCCTCGGGGTCGGGACCGTCCGCACGGGACGCATGCAGGATCGCCTCCCACAGCTTTTCCACCGCGCCCGAGCGTCTGTCCTGCGGGAACATCTTCTTTGCCCAACGCTCGCCGGGGACTGCGGCAATGCACCACTGCTCACGGTTCTCCGCCGCATCGCGGTAAGGCTTGATGATGGGGTACTGCGCCATGCGTGCGCGGGAATATTTCTCCATATCCACCTTTGCCAGTCCGTCCGGATCCTCCGAGAGCAGAATGATGCGGGCAGGGAGCTTTTCGGCACGGTGACGCAGCTTCTCCACCTCCCACGGCTCCACGCGTGCCAAATCGCTGTCCGAGCGATACTTGATGTGAAGAGGGGTCAGGGGCTGATGCTTCCATTCCACGCGCACACCGGATGCGCCGAGACGGTAGCATGCCTCGGTCAAAAGCTCCACAAACTGCGGGCAGTCCAGCTCCGCGTGGATCACGACCTCCTGCCCGGGCTGTACATTGGCGCCGACCTTGGCAATGAGACGGGCGTATTTCTTGAGTGTTGAACGGTTCATTTCTCGATAACCTCTTTTGCTTGACGATTTGCGGCGGGAAACGCACGGCTCGCGCCCCCCTGCCGTGGGATATCCGAACGTGCTTTATGCATCGGCGGATATTTGCTGTGTGTATATGATAGCAAACTCGGACGATTTTGTCAATATTTCTTCCGACGTTGACAAAATGCGTCGTGTGTGGTATACTGATGGGCGAAAATGCGGGTTCTGTCGATTGCCGTCGGCAGTCGGAACGGATCCGCGGGCATGGTTTCAGGTTTCAGTATCTGCAAAGCCCACGCGGGTTATGCTCGGTGGATCCGGAACCGTTTTTTTGCCTATTTTGTCCCTTTTGCAATTTTCGCGCGATCTTACCCGATTTCTACATATTATTCTAAGGAGAATTCTCATGTCACAAACAAAAGCGCCTGCCACACTGGTCATCATGGCGGCGGGCATGGGCAGTCGCTTCGGCGGCTTGAAGCAGGTGGAGCCTC
>USTB01000023.1 GCA_900557635.1 uncultured Eubacteriales bacterium | reverse complement strand
CCGGCGGCAACCAGCAGAAGGCCATCATCGCCCGCGAGGTCGACCGCGACAAGGATCTCATCGTCGCCGTGCAGCCCACGCGCGGCCTTGATGTCGGCGCCATCGAATTCATCCACAGCCAGCTCGTCGCCGAGCGCGACCGCGGCAAGGCGATTTTGCTCGTTTCGCTCGAGCTGGACGAGGTCATGAGCCTCTCTGACCGCATCCTCGTCATGTATGAGGGTGAGATCGTCGGCGAGCTCGACCCGAAGAAAACCACCGTCGAAGAGCTCGGCCTTTACATGGCCGGCGCCAAGCGCATGGCGAAGGAGGAGGCGGCCGTATGAAAAAAGAACACTTCCTGCAAAGCGAAGGCTTTAAGACCGTCGCGGCGTCCGTCCTCTCGATCCTGATCGGTCTCGCCGTCGGCAGCATCGTCATTTTGATCGTCGGCCTCACGAGCCCGAACCTCTCGCTCTCCTCGGCGTGGGACGGCCTCCGCATCGTGTTCGGCGGCCTGTTCTCCACGGGACGCGACGCCTCCGGCACGCTGACGTGGGGCTTCAACCCGACGAATATCGGCAACATGCTCTTCCGTGCCGCGCCGCTCATCATGACGGGCCTTTCCGTCGGCATGGCGTATAAAACAGGCCTTTTCAACATCGGCGCGCCGGGCCAGTACCTCATCGGTACGCTCGTGTCGCTCTCCATCGCCCTCGGTCTTCCGTCTGAGACGATGTCCACCACGCTCATCTGGCTGCTCGCCTTTCTCGGCGGCACGCTCGCGGGTGCGATCTGGGGCGCGATCCCCGGCCTTTTCAAGGCCCTGCTCAACATCAACGAGGTGCTCGCCTGCATCATGACGAACTGGATCGCGGCGAACCTCGTCACGTGGCTCTTTGATATCAGCAACTTTAAGAACGTCACCGAGTCCACCAAGACCGGCTACATCTACAAGACGACCTACAACGGCGTTGCCACCGCGAAGATGGGCCTTGACAAGCTCTTCCCGAACTCCCAGGTCAACGGCGGCATCCTCATCGCCATCGTCTTTGCAATCGCCGTTTACGTGATGATGTCCAAGACGACGTTCGGCTATCAGCTCAAAGCCTGCGGCTCCAACCGTCATGCCGCGCGCTACGCCGGTATCGCCGACAAGCGTAACATCGTCATCTCCATGGCGATCGCGGGCGGACTGAGCGCGGCGGGCGCTTCGCTCTACTATCTCTCCGGCAACACAGAGTTCTTCTGGTCCACGTACCAGTCGCTCCCTGCCATCGGCTTCAACGGCATCCCTGTTGCGATGCTCGCCTCCTGTAACCCCATCGGCATCATCTTCACGGCGCTGTTCATGTCGATGCTCGATATCTCGGGCCTGCAGCTGACGAACCTGACGGCCTATAACGAGTACATCACGAACGTCATCATCGCCGTCATCGTGTATCTCAGCGCCTTCTCGCTGGTCATCAAGATGTGGATCGGCAAGCTCGGCAAGAAGAAGGACGACGGCGCGGATGCCAACGCGGAGCCCACACCGGCGGCAGCTTCCGCACCAGCCGGTGCACAAGCGGAAACGGAGAAAGGAGGCGACGCGAAATGACATTCCTCATTCAGCAGACGCTCATTTATGCCGTCCCTCTGATGATCGTGGCGCTTGCGGGCGTGTTCGCCGAGCGCAGCGGTATCATCAACCTGGCGCTCGAAGGTATCATGGTCTTCGGCGCATTCATCGGCGTCTGGTTCGTGCGCATTTTGCAGACGAGCGACGCCATCCTCTCCCTCAAGCAGAGCGGCAACTGGGTCGCACTTCAGGGCGTGGAGCTTCTCACGATGCTGGTCGCGGCGGCCTTCGGCGCGCTGTTCTCGCTGCTTCTGAGCTTTGCCTCTATCAACCTGCGTGCCGACCAGACCATCGGTGGCACGGCGCTGAACCTGATGGCCCCCGCACTGGTGCTGTTCTTCATCCGCATCATCGCCAACCAGAATACGCTGCAGATGCTCACGGGCGACGCGGCGAGCTGGTTCATGATCAAAAAGTCTACGCTCGGCATCGACAAGAACACCGACCTCGGCTTTTTCGGCGAGACGTTCGTCAACAAGGTCTACCTTGCGACCTACGTCTGCATCCTGCTTTTCATCATCCTGTCGATCCTGCTCTATAAGACGCGCTTCGGCCTGCGCCTGCGCGCCTGCGGCGAAAATCCCCAGGCGGCGGATTCGCTGGGCATCAACGTCTACAAGATGCGCTACGCGGGCACGACCATTTCCGGCGCGCTCGCGGGCATGGGCGGCTTCGTCTATGCGCTGACAACGGCAAACTGCGCCTCGAACGGCGACGTTGCGGGCTTCGGCTTGTTTGACGAAAAGGATCAGTAAGACCGCAGTCACATCGAAAGCACCGACAAACCGCAAAATATGCACATGATAACGGGGCAAGCCCTGTCACGGCGACCTCCTTTTCCCAGCGGCAATGACTGCCGACGCGGGAGAAGGAGGTCGTTTTTTTGCCGCGGGGGACGGAGCGGCGCGCCGTGTGCCGCAATACGTCGTTTTGTGTCGGTTGCCGTCGAACGATTGGCAGGGTATGTTTTTGTCGAAAGCATTTACAGCGCGCCGCAAAAATGGTAAAATTTTCCATATCAAGGGTGACAAGCCGATAACATATGTCACCCGAAAGGCGGTGTACCATGAAACGGATTCTATTTCTGTGTGACAGCTTAGAGGCGGGCGCGGAAGCCGAGCTTTGCGTCCGACTTGCCAACCTGTGTCCGGACGGATACGAGGCGGCGATCTGCACGCTGTCGGGAGGTGCTCTGCGGGAGACTGTGCGGCGGGGGATTTTGTGCCGCACCGTATTCCGCCGCCCCCATACGCTGATCTCGGCGCTCTTCCATCGCGCGCCGCCCTCGCAAGCCGCGCGGTTTTGCGGCATTCCCGATGCCGATATCACGGTCGCCGTGGGGGACGGACTGTGCGCGCGTCTGCTCTGCGGTCTGCCCGATACCCGTCGGGTGCTCTATCTTCTGCACGACCCCGCCGAGCACAGCGATGCTCCCCTGCGGCGCGCCGAGCGGCGGTATCGGGATGCCGATGTCGTTCTGTGCGCCTCCCTCACCGTGTACCGCGGCATGCTGGCACGGTACGGCGAGCTGAGGCAGATGCGGGTGGCGTATCCGCCTGCGTCCGAGCGCCGTCTGCTTCGGATGCTCCATCGCGGCATGGGCGTGGCGCGCAATGAGCGCGGGTGCTTCGTGGCTCTGAGCGACGGCGTGCACGAATTCGGTACGCGCATATTCGAGGTTGTATCCCTTCTTCTCCCCGACCATCCGGATTTCCGCGTCTGTCTGATCTGCCGCTCCGAGGAACGGGATGCCCTCCTGCAGGAGGTACAGAACCGTGAGTTGGAGGCACATGTGGCGGTCTTCGGTGAGGCGGACAACCCCTATCCGCGCATTGCGGCATCGCGCGGCGTCATATTTTGCGAGCCGTGCCTGTCCCTCGGGTATCTGGCGGCGGATGCCA
Organism: uncultured Eubacteriales bacterium; assembly: GCA_900557635.1. Next base: position 6,128 of record USTB01000023.1, on the reverse strand, counting down.
TGCTCCTGCATGTCCCCGTGTTTGCGCCCCGCTACGGTGTGGCACGGGAACTGATACGCGACGCCTGTCACGGCTGTCTGTGCGACAACTCCGCATCGGGACTGGCGCGCGGCATTGCCGCATATCTCGACGGCGACACCGACTGGAATGCCGACTGCGCCGCTCGCCGTGCCCGCGCATTTTCGGACGGCGCGTGCATGGATTCCATCATTATGACCGAACGTGAAAAGGAGGCCGATTGTATATGACCGAAGCTGATATCTGCGTCATTGTTCCCGTTTTTCGGGATTCCGTGGGCACGGAGGAGCGCCTTGCCGACATCGCCGCCCAGTCCATGGGGCGCTTTCTCTGTCTGGTGACGGACAACGCCCCGTCAACCGAAGCGCCGTACACTGCCGACATCCCCCTGCCCGACGAACGGTTCGTTCTGCTCCGCACGGACGGCGTCAACGAAGCCCGTGCCAAAAATACAGCGCTTTCGCGTGTGACACAGCCGTGGGTTCTCTTTTTAGAGAAAGGCTCCCTTCTGCCCACTGCCTTGGAGGGTCTTTGGGAAGCGGCGTCGGTGTCACGTGCCGACCTGGTCTATTCGGGCTGGTACGAAAAGCGGCGGGACGGCTCCTTCTCCGACCGTGCATTTCCGTATGACGGTGCCATGGATGCCGCCGACCTGACCGACAGGCTGATCCTTCCGCTGTGCTGTGAGCGTTATCGGGCAGGCGGACGGCAGATCCCGTCGATTTGGGGCGCGGCGGGTCATGCGCTTCTCCGCACGCAGGCGATCGCGCGCACGGGTGTATGCTTCCGTGAGGATGTGCCGAACAGCGCCCTTTGGTTCGACCTTGACCTGCTCTTCGGCGGTGCGCGCGCCGCCTGTGTGCGGGACTGCTTACACGTTTTGCCGCAGGAGTCGCTTTCGTGGCGCGAATTTACCCGTTTCCACGAGGCGCTGTGGGACGATCTTTGCAGTCGCGGCATCTCCCGCGCCGCCCAATATCAGCTCCGCGCCCAGCTTTGGCACCGTGCGCGCGCATGTCTGCGGGACGTCAGTCTTACCGCAGAGGAGCGCCGCGCCATTCTTTCCGACCCCGTACTCCGTCTTTACTGCCGTCACCCCCGCGGTCTTTCCTTCCCCGAGCGGCTCTCGGCAAAGCTCTTTCTCCCCGGCATTCAAGGTGTCCTACGCGGAGGTATGCGAAGAGACGCGCGGGGCGCCGGGGATACGGGGGATACGCGGGGAGCTGCCCCGAACCCCGCCAAAGGACCTTTTGGGAAAGGTCCTTTGAAAACCCCAAAACCTTTTGAGAGGTGGGAGGGATTATTATGCGCTCCGAATGAGCGATTGCGGAAAGGGAGACGTTTTTTGGGGAAAGCCGTTTTGATTTTGTCTTTATAAAGGATGAAGAGGCGGGCGACCACCGGTCGCCCGCTGAAAAACTCAAAAATCCCCGCAAATCTCATACTTGCGAAGCCCAAACACTTTTCCCTATTAAAAGGTTTTGGGGATTGTCAAGACCCTTTCCCAAAAGGGTCTTGACCGGGGTCCGGGGCGGCGCCCCGCGCATCCCCGCGCCCCGCGTACTCCTTGCAGCGCCCCGCGCGTCCTTCGCGTCTCCTGCGTTCTTCGTAATCAGACCAGGTCGGCGAGATCGTAAATGAGACGCTCGGTTTTTTCCCAGCCGAGGCAGGGGTCGGTAATGGACTGCCCGTAGACACCGCCGCCCACCTTTTGAGCACCGTCCACGAGGTAGCTTTCGATCATAAGACCCTTACAGAGACGGCGAATGTCGGCATTGCAACGGCGGGAGTGCATGACCTCCTTGGCGATGCGGATTTGCTCCTCATATTTCTTGCCGGAATTGGCGTGGTTGGTATCGACAACGACGGCAGGATTGACGAGAGAGGTGGCGGCATACAGCTCGTTGACGCGGAGAAGATCCTCATAGTGATAATTGGACACCGTGTGACCGTCCTGGGTCTGGAAGCCGCGCAAAATGACGTGAGCGAGGGGATTGCCCTTGCTTTCGACCTCCCAGCCGCGATAGATGAAGGTGTGACCGCTCTGTGCGGCGGTGACGGCGTTCATCATGACCGAAAGATCGCCGCCGGTGGGATTTTTCAGTCCCACAGGGACATCCAGACCGCTTGCGGTGAGGCGGTGCTGTTGGTTTTCCACCGAGCGCGCGCCCACTGCCACGTAGCCGAGCAGATCGGAAAGGTAGCGGTAGTTGTCGGGATAGAGCATTTCGTCGGCGGCAGCGAAGTCATAGTCGCGCAGAGCCTCCATGTGCAGATCGCGGATGGCGATGATGCCGCGAAGCATATCGGGGCGCTTGGTGGGGTCGGGCTGATGGAGCATGCCCTTGTAGCCTGCGCCTGTGGTGCGGGGCTTATTGGTGTAGATACGCGGGACGATGACCAGCTTGTCCGAGACCTCATCCGCGATGCGACGCAGTCTGCCGATATAGTCCAGAACCGATTCGCGGTTGTCGGCGGAGCAGGGTCCGATGATCAGCAGAACCTTGTCGCTCCTGCTCTCAAAAACCGAGGCGATCTCCGCATCTCTTGCCGCCTTGACCTCCTGCATTTTTGGGGTGAGGGGGTACATTTCCTTGATGTCCTTTGGGATCTGTAATTTGTGATAGAAAACCATGTTACTCATTGCATTATTCTCTTTTCCTTTGATCATTAAAGCTGTTTGGTACGGATCCCCAAAGAACCGAGAACCTCGAAATAGGCAGGATAGCTTTTGGAAACTGCCTCGGCACCGTCGATGACGGCGCCGGTTTTCATGGCAGGGAGACTCATTGCCATGGCGATGCGGTGATCGTTGTGCGAGGAAATGTCGCACGCAGGCGGGTGAAGAGCTTCGGGAGCGTACACGCGCACCGTGTTTTCGCCCACGTCACAGCGGATGCCGAAGCGGGCAAGCTCGGTCTGCATGACCGCCGCACGGTCGCTTTCCTTGTAGCGCAGACGCGCCGTATCGGTGAAAAGCGCACCCGAGCACAGCGCCGCCTGTGCCATGAGGACGGGCGCCAGATCGGGACAGTCTGCCAGAGAAAGGGCGGGACAGCCGTCGCGGATGGCGCGGGTGTACTCCCGCCAGACCCGATCGCCCTGCGCGGTGTCGGGCGACAAACCGTCCAAAGTCACCTCGCCGCCCACGGCATTCATCGCACCGAAAAACGCGGCGGCGGACTCGTCGCCCTCGACAGCGATATCCTGCACGGGGTGAAAGCCGCCGTTGCCGTCGATGCGGAAGCAGAAGCTGTCGGTGCGCGTGACCGAAACGCCGAAGGCGCGGAGCGCGTTCCACGTCAGCTCCAAATAAGAGGCGCTTTCCACAGGCGGCAGGATACGCAGGGTGCTGATGCCCGACGTGGATGCCAGCGCGAAGAGAAGTCCGGTGGCGAACTGACTGGAAATGTCCCCAGGGATCTCGTAATCTCCTGCGGGAAGCTCGCCCGTGACCGTCACCGAGCCGTCCGTGCGCTCCAGTGTCACACCGGTGCGGGCAAACAGGGTCTCATACACCGAAAGGGGTCTTGACGAAAGCCGTCCGCAGGTCAGGAAGGTGCGCCGAATCCCGCCGCGCGCTGCGACCGGAAGCAGAAAGCGCAGGGTGCTTCCGCTCTCGCGGCAGGGGAGGGAGGACGCAACGGACGGGAATCGCCCGCCGTTTCCGCGAACGCGCATGCCCGTGCCGTCCGACAGGGGCGTGACCGTGACCCCGAGCGCCCGCAGACAGTCCACGGTCGCCGCGACGTCCTCGCAGTCGGGTATGCGGTGCAGAACGCTCTCGCCGTCGGCTAACGCCGCACCGATGAGCATGCGGTGCGCCACGCTTTTGGAGGGCGGCGGCGTGACCGTGCCGCGCGGCACACCCGCCTCGATCCGAATTCTCATTCGCCGCTCTCCTTCTCCGCCGCTTCTGCCGCTTTTGCGACGGCCTGCACGTGCGAAATTAAGATATCCACAGCCTCGGTATAACCGTCTGTCCCGTGCCCGATGATGTGCGCGATGCATGCGGGGCGGATGTAGCTGATCTGTCGGAACGCCTCGCGTTGGGAAAGGTCGGAAATGTGCACCTCGACTGCCGGCAGACCCACTGCCTTGAGCGCGTCGAGCAGGGCGATGCTGGTGTGTGTGTATGCGCCCGGATTGATCACGATGCCGTCATACGTTCCGTAGGCATTCTGGATGGCGTCCACCAGATCGCCCTCATGGTTCGACTGGTAAAAATTGACCGCAACACGGCGCACCGCACAGTGGCAGCGAACCTTTTCCAGCAGTCCCGCGTAGTCCTCGCTTCCGTAGATATCCGGCTCGCGCAACCCCAAAAGATTGAGATTGGGACCGTTGACCACAAGAAATATCATCATCTCATCTCCTCCTCACAGCTCGGCGACCGCCGCAAGCAGTGCCGCAAAGCTGGTTTCCATATCCGCACTGCACTTCACCGTGACATCGGACACCGCCGAATACACGGGATGCCGCTCCCGATACAGCGCGTCCCATGCCTCGGGATCGCGGCAGAGCGGTCTGTCCGAAAGGACGGGAAGTCCGTCCCGATCGCGATCCAAAAATACGAGCACGCCGTTCTGCGCCAGATACCGCACGTTTTCGTCCCGCAGGACAGCGCCGCCGCCCGTGGCAATGACCGTGCGGGCACAGCGGGACAGACGGTCGCGGATGATCCCGCTTTCCATGCGGCGGAAGGCTTCCTCGCCGTCCTCACGGAAAATGTCCGGAATGCTCTTGCCCGCCTCGGCTTCGATGAGCGCGTCGCAATCCAAAAATTCCATACCCAGGGTCTGTGCCAAGCGCGCGCCCAGGGTGGTCTTGCCGCAACCCGGCATGCCGACTAAGATGAAATTGCGCTTTTTGCGGTACAGCTCGCGGTATACGCGGTCAACGGCATCGGGCGCGGTCGGACGCCCCAAAAACAGCTCGCATGCCCGCGCCGCCTGCGCCACCAGCATGTACAGTCCGCCTGCCGACGGAATGCCGCGCGCCATAGCGCCGCGCACCAGACGGGTGGTCAGCGGGTTGAACACCGCATCCGCCACACCGCAGAGCGCGGGCAGACGGGAAAGCTCGACCGGAGCGGCGTCCTCGTTCGGATACATGCCCACGGGGGTCGTGTTGATGATGCACTCCACCGAGGACGCGTTTTCGTACATTTCCTCATAGGAGATACAGGGGAGCGTGCCGTCACCGACGGGCTTGCGCGATACCGCCGTGACGCTTGCCGCGCCCTCCGCCGTCGCCACGGCACGCGCCGTGTGGGAGGTTCCTCCCGTGCCGAGAATGTATACATGCCTGCCCAAAAGAGAAATGTGACTGTGCGCAAGCAGGGCGCGCATGCCCGAATAGTCGGTATTGTAGCCGTAGAGCACGCCGTCCCGATTGACCACGGTGTTCACGGCACCGATCTGCGCGGCGCAGTCATCCACCACGTCGAGCAGGGGCAGAATGCACTGCTTGTACGGTATGGTGACATTGATGCCGCGAAACTGCCGCGCCCGAAAGAACGGCTCGATCTCCTGTGGCTCCAGTTCGGTCAGGCGATAGTCATAGTCCGCCAGTGCGGCGTGGATCTCGGCGGAAAAGCTGTGTCCCAGCTTCCGTCCGATGCAACCGTATTCCATGCGCAGACCTCCTTATTCCTTGATTTCATTTGCTTCCCGTTCGGGGTTGAGATAATCCGTGCCGAAGCGTACGCACAGAAGATCCGCCAGCGCCAGTGCCGTCACCGCCTCCGCCACCACGCATGCGCGGTGCGCGATGCAGGGGTCGTGCCGTCCCGCAAGCTGTAATTCGGTGTTGCACGGCTTTCGGTAGTCCACGGTGTCCTGCGTCTTGAAAACGGACGGCGTAGGCTTCACGGCACAGCGGAAAATGAGGGGCATGCCGTTCGTGATGCCGCCGTTGATGCCGCCGTTGCGGTTGGTCTCCGTCACCACTCGCCCGTTCTCCATGCGGAGGCTGTCGTTGAAATCGGAGCCGTATCCGCAGACGGCGGAGAAGCCGCCGCCGAATTCAATGCCCTTCACGCCGCCGATGGAGAACACCGCGTGGCTCAGCAGGCTCTCCACGCTGTCGAACCACGGCTCACCCACACC
>USTB01000022.1 GCA_900557635.1 uncultured Eubacteriales bacterium | reverse complement strand
GATCATGAGGGGGGGTAACGGTTATCTTCCCTGCAATTTCTGGGAGCGGATGTCGCGTCCCGTAAGCGGAAGCATGGTGAATTCGCCGAGCAGACGGGAGGTGATGCGGTCGGCATAGCGCCGTCGGAAGTCCTCCACGGTCAGATTGGTGCTGACCACCGTCGCGCGACCCGCGTTGATGCGGGTGTTGAGCAGGTTATACAGCGCGCCCACCGTGAATTGCGTGTTGGTCTCGGTGCCGAGATCGTCAATCATCAAAAGATCGCACGCAAAGAACCGCTGGGTGTCGCCGTCCTCGGGGAGCAGTCTGCCGAAGCGGACGTCCTCCATGGTGCCGAGGATGTTTTGCGCGGTGTCGTACACCACGTCAAAGCCTCGGTCGATGACCTCCTTTGCCATCGCTGTGGACAAATGGGTCTTTCCCAGTCCCGTTGCGCCCTGCAGGGTAATGTTGCGGACGGCGGAATTCGGGAAATTCAGCGCAAAGTCGCGACAGATGCGGAGCGCCGCCTCCGCCGCGGCACGGGATTCGCCCGCCGCATAATAGGAAAGGTCAAAGGTATCAAAGGTCTGGGTCTTGAGCAGTGCGCCGATCCCCGACGATTCATAGGTGGCGAGCACCAGTGCGCGCTTCATGCACGGACACATCCTGCCCATCACCTCGCCGGTGTCCGAGCACCGTGCGCATTCGTAATGCGGGTCGGTATAGTCCACGGGCAGACCGTGATAGCGCAGACACTGCGCACGGCTTTCCTGCAATTCGCGGTTTTCGCACCGTAGCTTTTCCAGACGCTCCTCCAGTCCGACAGGACCTCGCATGGTCTCGGCAAAGACGGCGGCGCCGGTCGCCGCGAGCGCGCGGTCGATCTCCCGCAATTCGGGATACCGTCGGTGCAGGTCGGTCGTGCGTTCCTGCGCTTCCCGCTGTGCACGGAACGCCTTTTGAGAAAACTCATCCCGCACACGGAGATAATTTTTTCGACTGAATGCCATTTACAAACACTCCGTTCCGCCGCCGGAGGCGGCACAGTGAAATACAGACAGCTCTCGCCGTCCGTGATACGCCGTGAAAGATCGGCGTTCGGGTCGGATCAGACCGTATCGCCGCCGTTCTCCGAGCGCTTGAGGGTATCCGCCATCTGACGGGAGCGCTCCAGAGAAAGGCGCAGGAATTCATCGGTATCAAAGCTGGCACCCTTTTCAGCGGTCGCCTGTTTTTCGGCGCGGTGCGCCTCCCGATCCTTTTCCGCCTGCTCTGCGGTTCGGATGCCGTCTTGCGCGTATCGGGTCAGGATGCGGTCGATATACGGAAAGGAGACCGACCCCGTTGCGTCCACGCAGATCTCATAAGCACAGCGCACCAGCTCCTCGGGCGAGGCAAGCTCCTCCTGCCAATGTGCCGTGAGCTTTTTCTCACGTGCGGTCAGGGCGCGCGCCCCGATCCCGAAAACGCGGCGGATCATGCCCTCGTAGCTCTGCGCCTCTTCCCGCCGCTTTAAGTATTCCTTGAGCTTTTCGGTGTCGTCCACACCCTCGTCGAACAGGTTCAGTGCGGTCTTTTCCGCGTAATGCACCGAGGGCTTTCCGATGTTTTTGCAATAGGTGAAGATCAGCAGGATGTATTCGTTATCCAGACGCACGGAGTCGGACAGGCGCAGAATGCGATTGACCTCGGCGGTGTTGAAAACCTTCCCCGCGATGTTCTGGCACAGCTCGAGAAGCTGACGGCGGCAGACGTTCGGTTTCTTCTCCCGAATAGACGTAATCGTCCGCTTTTTGCAGATGACGCTTGCGCTCGGGCGCGTCGGCGTCTGCGGGGGCGTTCTTTTCGGCAGTCGGTGTTACTTCGCTTTCCGATGCGGAGACGGTAACATTTTCTTCGGTCTTTGCCGTGCGGCGCTTTCGGTCAAGGGAGAGGACGCCTGCCCCCCGCCAGAAGCGGATGGCGGCGCGCACCTCATCCTCGGAGCAGTCCGCGCCCTCCGCCAGTGACGGGATCGCACCATCGGTGTCCGCAAGACAGTCAGGCTCTGCCGCCATGAGCAAAAGCACGGCAAGCTCTGCGCGGGAAGCGCACTCCGCCGCCGAAGCCGCACTGCGGGGCAGTTCAATCGTTCCGTTTTTTCGGTTCCAGAGCAGCTTCAACCGCGCTCACCTCACTTTTTTGTTTTTGATAAATGTCACAGCACAGCGCCATGAAATCGTCGGCGGGGCACAGCTCGTGCACCGTGACGCCGGACAGGGAAAACGCATGTTCGGTCAGGTTCCACACGCCTGCGGGACGGAGCTCCTCCAGGATGCGGAGGCGTTCCTCCAGCCGATCCCTCCCGACGCAGAATACCACGATATCGATCCCGTTCGACGCGCACCGCTCCGCCAGCTCCTCCTCGCGGATCACGGGATATGCGAAATCGCGCGGGGCGGCGACACTGTCCGCCACAAAGCGCACGCAAACGCCGCGCTGTTTTAACACGGGGAAGCCCGCAAGCATGATGCCGCTTCCGTTTTCTCCCCAAATGGCGACCGAATAGTTCCGATTGACGCCGAGAAGCTCCCCCATTCGACTGTACAGATCCTTTACGTTATAGCCGTAGCCCTTTTGCCCGAATTCTCCGAAGTAGTGCAGGTCCTGGCGGATCTGTGACGCACCGGTGCCGAGAAGGCGCGCCAATTCTGTGGAGCGCACCCGCAGAATGTCACCTGCGATCAGTTGCCGCAGGGCACGGTAGTATCGCGGCAGACGGTGAAGAAGTGCCGACGGAATTTCGCTGTCAATGTTTTTTTGTGCCATAGATTGCTTCCTTATTTTCTCTGCATTCTCGGGATCGGGGGAGATGCGGTCATATTCGGGCGATTCAGATTATCCACATTCCCACACGGTTTTCCACAGTTGAAAAGGTGGAAATCGGAAAAACGCTGTCGAGACAGGCTGTTTTCCACGCAAGTTTTCCACAAGCGCCTGTGGATGGCGGTGGAAAACCTCGGAAAAAAGCCGTTCGCATCGTGCCCGCCGCATCGAAAGGATCGCGCACGGTCACGCGTCAGCGGTGCGATGACGACGGTGTTTCTCCCATTTACACGGTTGCGCGCGCGGTCAGATCGGTTCCTGCGCGCACGCCCGCAAGATATTCGTAATATGCCTGCGCGCCGATCATGGCGGCGTTATCGCCGCACAGTGCGCGGGGAGGCAGGAAAAGCTGTAAATTCCGCCGCGCGGCAAGACGTTCCACGGCGCTCCGCAAATGGGAATTTGCCGCAACGCCGCCCGCAAGCACGATCCGACGGCTGTCCGTCCGATCCACTGCCGCCTCAAGCTGATGCACAAGCGCACCCACCACGGCGGCGGTAAAGGAGGCGGCGATATCCTCCTTGGCATAGGTCAGACCCTTCATATTCGCCGTGTTCAGCTCGTTGATAACTGCCGTTTTCAGTCCGGAAAAGGAAAAGTCAAGAGACGGATGCGCCGCATCCTCCCGCAGTGCCGCCGACGGCAGGGACAGAAACGAAGGATCTCCCGACATGGCAAGCCGATCCATTTCCGCACCGCCCGGGTACGGTACGCCCAGCACTCTGCCCACTTTATCGAATGCCTCGCCCGCTGCATCGTCCCGCGTTCTGCCGAGGACGGTCGCCTGCGTGTATGAGGTAAAATAGGTCAGCGAGGTATGCCCGCCCGACACGATGAGCGCCAAAAAGGGTGGCTCTAAGGTCGGGTGCGCCAGATACGCCGCCGCCACATGTCCGTACACATGGTTGACGGGGACAAGGGGCTTGGCGTTGGCATAGGCAAGAGCTTTTGCAAAATTAACGCCCACCATCAGTGCGCCGATCAGCCCGGGGAACGCCGTAACGCCCACGGCATCGATCTGCTCCATGGTCACGCCTGCCTCGGACAGCGCGTCGTAGGTCAGTCCGGAAATCGCCTCGGCGTGTGCGCGCGATGCGATCTCGGGCACCACGCCGCCGAACAGACGGTGGGTCTCCATGGAGGACGCGATGCGGTTTGAGAGGATACGCCGCACGGACGGCGACATTTCCACAACGGCGGCGGAGGTTTCGTCGCAGGAGCTTTCGATACCCAGAATTAACATAAATCAGCCTTCAACTCATATACATAGGATCGGTCGGACAACTCCGACCGTCGGTGCAGATCCGACAGGACTGCGAACGGAAAAAATGCCCTACAGACGGCAGGACATGAGGACGGCGTCCTCGACGGGACGGGAATAATAGCGCGGACGAAGCCCGTCCGCCGCAAACCCGCACCTTTCATACAGGGACTGCGCCGTGACATTGCTTTGCCGCACCTCTAAGTGCATTATTTCGACGGATTCCGACTTTGCCTGCGAAAGCAGTGCGCCCATGAGCGCCGAGCCGATCCCCCGACGGCGGAATTCGGGCAGAACCGCAACGCTCAGCACATCCGCCTCTTCCAAGACCCGCCAATAGGACGCATAGCCCACCGTGCGTCCCGCTTTCTCTGCAAGCAAAACACACCGTCCGTCTCCGGTCAGTGTGCTTTCCATGGAGGCACGGGACCACGGCTGGGAAAAGCATGCGTTTTCCACATCGCAAAGCCCGTCCAGATCGCGCATCTCGGCGCGTCGGATCACCATGGGAACATTTCCCGCAGTCCCGCCTCGATCTCCCGCAGACATGCGGCATAGGTCTCCTCGTCGCCGCCGAACGGGTCGGCGATGTCATGCGGGAACACCGCGATCTTGGATGCCGCCTCGGGATACGCCATGAGCACTGCCATGGCATGATCTCCCGTCAGCCCGATGATCTTATCGCATTGCAGGACGGTAATGGGGTCGAGCGGTGCGGAAAGGTGGGATTCGTAGGGATTTGCGGGCGTATTCTCGATGCCCGCACGGTGCAGGGCGGTCGCCGCATTTTGTGCGATGGGCTTGCCGCCGCGCGTGGCGATCCCTGCGGACAGCACGCGCAGATCGGGGCGGTGTGCGCGCAGCACCGCCTGTGCCATCGGACTGCGGCAGGTGTTTCCCGTACACACAAAGCAGACGGTGTACGGTGCCTTTTTCTCCGGCGTGCCGCCCGCCTCCGATGTCTTTGGCTCTGCCGCCTCGGGCGTGATGCCCTCACATTCGATCTTTTCGTTCAGTTCGGTTGGTGCCAATGTAATCGCTCCTGTTTCAGTCCTCGTATTTTTCGCCCATGCTATCGTCGTTCAAGATCCAATCGCGCACGGGAACCACGCTGAATTCGGTGTCGCTTTCCCGAATGACGACGCGGGAAATGCCGGCGTTGATGATCATGCGGCGGCACATACTGCATGAGGTGGTCCCGCCGAGCACCTGCTTTGTGTGCGGATCCACACAGGCAAGATACAGCGTGGAATCCAGCATCTGTTCGCGCGAGGCGGCGATGATGGCGTTCGCCTCGGCGTGCACCGAGCGGCACAGCTCATACCGTTCCCCGTGCGGGATCTTCAGCTTTTCCCGCAGACAGACACCCACATCACAGCAGTTCTGCCGTCCGCGCGGCGCGCCGTTATATCCCGTGGACACGATGACGTCGTTCTTCACGATGATGGCGCCGAAGTGCCGACGCAGACATGTGCCGCGATCCGCCACGGTCTGCGCGATGTTCAGATAATAATTCTCTTTGGATACCCGTTCCATAGGCTTTTTCCTCCGTGTGAATGACGATTTGGCGGTATGCTTTTCGGTTTTTGACTGTCTCAATCCTGCATGGAGCCGACAAAGTCCCGCAGATAACGGCGGAACGCCTCTCCCAGTTCGGGATCGCGCACGGCGCGCTCCACGTTTGCCTGCAAAAAGCCGAGCTTGGAGCCCATGTCGTATCTCATGCCGTCAAAATCTACGGCGATCGCACCCTCGCGGCGCGCCATGTCGCGCATGGCATCGGTCAATTGCAACTCGCCGCCCGCGCCGGGCTTGAGACATGCCAGACAGGGATAGATGTCAGGGGTCAGGAGCACGCGTCCGAGAATGGACAGGCGTGTAATGACCTGCTCCGGACGGGGCTTTTCGATCATGTCGCGCACGTCGTAGAGGTTGTCGCGGATGCGCTTGGCATCGAGCGAGCAGTATTTGAGCACCTGCTCCTGCGAGACCTCCTTCACGCCCACCGTGGTCTTGCCGAATTCCGCAAAGGCGTCCATGAGCTGACGGCATACGGGCTTATGCTCGTGAAAGATCACGTCGTCGCCGTACAGCACCAAAAACGGCTCGTCTCCGGTAAATGCGCGTGCACATTGAATGGCGTGTCCTAAGCCGCGTGCCTCTTTTTGGCGGATGAAGGTGATGTTGGCGCAGTCCGCCGCGCGGCGCAGGGAGGGAATGACGGCATCCTTACCCGATGCGCGCAGATGCTCTTCGTATTCCACCGAATAATCGAAGTAGTCCTCAATAGCGCCCTTGCCGCGGTTCGTGATGATGAGAATGTCGGTGATGCCGCTCTCCACCGCCTCCTGCACCAAATAGGAAATAGCAGGACGGTCCACAATGGGAAGCATCTCCTTGGGAACGGCGCGGGCAATGGGAAGCATGCGCGTACCCAGACCCGCCGCGGGGATCACTGCTTTTGTAATTTTTTTCATGACTGTCTCCATGTTTGCCGCTGTGCGGCTTTGCTACGAATATGCGGATATCGGAAATTTCCCGTTTCTCCGTCCGACCCGAAAAAGCTCAGAAGGTCATCTCGGCGTAACGGTCATAATATTTGATCTCAAAACTGTCGGCAGTTGCCTGAATGCGCTCATGATATACCCGTGCGCGATAGGCGCGGCGCAGATCCTCAAGATGTGAGGAAATATACTCGTCCTCCAGCGGAAGCCGACACACGATATGATATCCCACGTCGGACTTGATCACGTCGCTGATCTCGCCTATTGCAAGCTCCTTTGCGGCGTTCTCGACCTGTGACAGGATCTGCCCCGACGTAAAGTAGTAGCCGTTGACGGTATCCATGGCGGTGTCCTCGTTATATTTCACTACCATTGTGTCGAAGTCCTCGCCCGCGCGGATGCGTTCGAGCAGTTTCTCTGCGAGCCTGTAATTGTCCACCAGAGAATCGCCGTCTTCGTGCAGAATCATGATCTGCTTGATGCGGTAAAAATTCTCATGCACGTCGGCGATCACCGTTGCGTCGTCTGCCTGAATATCGCCCTCATAATCCGAGGTCATGACATCGTACAGCTTGTCCTGAAGCAGGACATCCTCCAAGGTCTGACGGAAATACCGTTCGGTAAAATGGTTTTCGGTGAGCCGTTCGGACAGGGCGTCCTTTCCTCCCACCGATTCCGCATAGGCATCGTATTGGGAGTCTGCCTGCTTCTTTTCCTCGTCGATCAGGGTGATGCCCCGATCGTCCGCCAGCTTTTGCGCGGCGTATTTCTGCCGGAGCGCCGAAAGGACGTTATCGCGGATTATCTCATCAGTCACGTCATCGCTGACCAGACGATCCCGATAGTTACAGTAAAAATAGGTGTACTCCTCCACCGTGACCGGATACCCGCCCACCGAAAGCACCACCTTCTGCCCCGCATCGCGACAGGCGGAAAGCCCTGCGGCGGCGACAAGCATCAAAAGAACTGCAAAAACACGTTTCCAAAGCATACGACGCCTCACGCTTCCCGATCCAAAAGGGGCAGATACAGATGCAGATAGTCCAGCCCCGACCACACGGTGAGAACCACCACAACGGCAAGGGACACATAGCTCAGAATGTGATAAGACCCGAAGGGGAACAGATCCTCCAGGAGCAATATGAAAATGCAGACCATCTGGGACACCGTTTTGCACTTGCCGAGCCAACGTGCCGCCAGCACGGCGCCTGCCTTCTGCGCACAGATCATGCGCAGGGATGTAACCGTGAATTCACGCAGGATCACGATGAAAATGACCCACACGAAAACCACGCTGAACACGGGATCGCTCTGATACTTCACGGTCAGGGCGATGAAAACGCCGAATACCAAAAGCTTGTCGGCAAGCGGGTCGAGAAATTTTCCGAGATCGGTGATCAGACCGTATTTCCGTGCGATGTGACCGTCGATGTAGTCGGTCAGGGAGGCGATGCCGAATACGGCGGCTGCCAGAAGCCTCCATAGGATATCGGCCTCTCCGATGGGGAACAGGATGCACGCCATGCACAGCGGGATCATGAAAAAACGGATTACAGTCAGTTTATTGGGAAGATTCATGTTTCGGGGGTCCTTTCCGAAGGTCCGTACAGGGACACATACTCACACTACATTATAATATGTTTTTGTGTCCAAGTCAAGCCCTGACCGTGAATTGTTGCGAGATTCGCCCGCCGTTTTCGACAAAGCGCAGGAACGCGGGATCGCAGTAACAAAAAAGATCCGGACATCCCCGTGCGGGGCTGTCCGGATCTGTGTGCGTATTATTCGGCTTTGCCGTCCGTGCCGGCATCGGTCTGCGGTGCGTCGGCTGTCTCGGTGTGAGGGGAAGCGTCCGACGCGGCATCGACCTTACGGTACACGATCTGTCCGGCATCGTTCAGAACCGCCTCGACATGATCGCCTGCCGAGAAGGTATGCTCCAGAAGCTCGGTGGAGAAGCTGTCCTCGATCCTGCGCTGGATCTCCCGACGCAGGGGACGCGCGCCGTACACCTCGTCCACGCCCTCCTTTGCCACCAGATCGATCACCTTCGGGTCGAAGGTAATATCAATACCGAGGGCGGCGATCCTGCCGCGCACCTCGTTGAGCATCAGCTCGGCGATGGCATGGATGTTTTCCGCGGTCAGCTTATGGAACACGATGATCTCGTCCACACGGTTCAGAAATTCGGGACGGAAGGTCTCCTTGAGGCTGTTCATCACGCGGGTGCGCAACTGTTCCTCTCTGCCCGTTTCCTTTTCCTCCTCGGTGCCGATGGAGAAGCCCATGGAGCCGCTGCCGCCCGACAGGATGTTTGCCGCACCGACGTTGGAGGTCATGATGATGACCGTGTTCTTAAAGTCCACGCGGCGACCCTGAGAGTCGGTGAGGATACCGTCCTCCAGAATCTGCAGAAGGATATTGAACACGTCGGGATGCGCCTTTTCGATCTCATCGAAGAGCACCACGGAGTACGGATGGCGTCTGATCTTTTCGGTCAGCTGACCGCCCTCTTCAAAGCCCACGTAGCCGGGAGGCGAACCGATGAGCTTGGACACGCTGTGCTTCTCCATATACTCGGACATGTCTACACGGATCATGGCGTTATCGTCGCCGAACAGGGCGTTTGCAAGCGCCTTGGAAAGCTCGGTTTTACCTACGCCCGTAGGTCCGAGGAAGATAAAGGAGCCCATGGGACGCTTCGGATCCTTCAAGCCTGCGCGTCCGCGGCGGATGGCACGGGCGACGGCGGAAACCGCTTCCTCCTGCCCGATGACGCGGCTCCGCAGAACCTCGTCCAGATGCAGGAGCTTTTCACTCTCCTCCTCCGCCAGCTTGTTCACGGGGATGCCCGTCCACGCGGTCACGATCTCCGCGATGTCCTGCTCGCCGATGGAGATCTGCTCCTTGCCGCGATGCAGCTCCCATTCGTTCTTGGCGCGCTCCAGTGCCTCACGCGCGGTCTTTTCCTGATCGCGCAGGGCGGCGGCACGCTCGAATTCCTGTGCGCGGATGGCGGCTTCCTTCTCTGCGCCGATCCGCTTGCATTCCGCCTCGGCGGTCTTTACGGTGTCGGGAGAGGTGAAGGAGTGAATCCGCTTTCTCGAAGCCGCCTCGTCTACCAGGTCAATGGCTTTGTCGGGCAGGAAACGGTCCGAGATATAGCGCACGGAGAGCTTGACTGCCGCACGGATGGCTTCGTCCGTGATCTTGACCTTATGGTGCGCCTCGTACTTGTCGCGCAGACCCTTCAGGATCTCCAGCGTGGCC
>USTB01000021.1 GCA_900557635.1 uncultured Eubacteriales bacterium | reverse complement strand
CCGGGGTTCGGGGCGGCGCCCCGCGCGTCTCCTCGTCTCCCCGCGTCCCCGTCAGCCTAAGTAGGCGTCTAAATCGAAGGGACGAAGAGGCTCGTCGCGGCGGAGATAGAGAGGATGATGCGGATGACCGGCACGGGAACAGCTTCCGGCGCAGAGCCAAGAGGCGGAGTGCGCTCTGCCGATGCGCGCCATGTCGCGCACGCAGTCGGTGAGGTATGGACGCTTTTCGATGATAGCGCCCCAAGCCGCCCAAACGGCAGGACGGTCGGTGCGGGACAGGACAGCATCAAACGCCTTCATGTTTTCGGCATGCAGGAGGGGGTTGCATTGCTTCTCCATGTCGTCCGGACGGGTGGCGCGCTGTGCATAGACATTAAACATGATAAAGCTGTCGTAGCCGTTGCCCATGGCGATGCGCTCCACGGATTTGAGGGTGTTGTCCAGATGGTCCGGCTCGGCGGTGGACGGATTGATGCCGATGCAGATGAGGGGCTTGTCCCCGATCGTGCCGAGGACGTAACGGTACTCCGAGTAGAAATCGGGGATGTAGAGCCAGCGACTGCGGTCATAGGAGGCATCGGGAGACGGGCGGCAGGCATCCTGATAGGTCAGGACGTGAATGGATGCGGTATCGGACGACGGAATGTGCATGGGAGAAACCTTCCTTATTATGTAGTGCAGTTGATGATCCAGTGCAGTTGCATACTGTCACGGAGTGCTTTGAAAAGCGAGAAAATTCGACAATGATAGGATACCACGAAATGCCGCGTTTGTAAATAGGGGTTATGAAAAACGGCGGGACGCGGGAGAAAAGGGCAGGAGGGGAAAATGCGGGAAAGCCGAACCTGACGGCGGGGCGCGGAATATGATGTAATGATCTGCCGAGGGGCAATCGTCCGGCAGACCGGGAAGTTGCCCGCACGGGCAAAAAGAATGCAGGAAAGGAATGGCAAACATCATGAACACAACCCAAACTGACGGCAAAGCCAAAATCGGCGTGCTGGGCGGAGACCGCCGTCAGATCGCCATGGCGGAGGAGCTGGCGGCATCGGGCTATGAGGTGGCGCTGGCGGGCTTTGAGCGCTATGACGGCGAGATCTGCCTGCCCACACGCTGTATCGGCACGGAGGGCGCGGTGCGTGGCGCGGCGGCGGTCATACTGCCGTTGCCGTACAGTCAGGATCACGTGCGTCTGCACGCGCCGTATGCCGACGGAGCCATCCCGCTTGACGATATGTTCGCTCAGCTCAAGCCCACGCAAATGGTGCTCGGCGGACGCTTTCACGAGACGGCGCACGCACTGGCAAAGCGCGCGGGCGTCACCGTGTACGACTACAGCGAGCGGGAGGCATTCTGCATCGCAAACGCCGTCCCCACGGCGGAGGGCGCTGTCGCCATCGCCATGGAGCGCCTACCCGTCACCCTGCACGGAAGCAGATGCACCGTGATCGGCTACGGCAGGATCGGCAGAATTCTGTGCCGCCTGCTTGCCTCATTCGGGGCGCATGTCACGGCGACGGCACGGAAGCCCGCCGACCTCGCGTGGATCCGTGCCGAGGGCTACCGCGCCATGGACACAAGACAGCTTTCGTTCTGCGAATCACGCCCCGACGTGATATTCAACACGGTGCCGAATCCCGTCCTGACCGCCGATCTTCTGGAACAGCTCGGGGAGAGCACGCTCGTGGTCGATCTGGCATCCCGTCCCGGCGGCGTTGACCGCATTGCGGCACAGCGGCTCGGCGTTCCCACGGTGTGGGCGCTTTCTCTTCCTGGAAAGACCTCTCCGGTGACGGCAGGACGGATTGCGGCGCGCAGTGTGCTTGAAATCCTGCGGGAAGAGGGGGTGACGACATGACGGACACCTGTCGCGGACATATCGGCGTGGCGCTTTGCGGCTCGTTCTGTACGATATCGAAATCACTTGCCGTCATGGAGCAATTGAAAAAAAAGGGCTGGCACATGACGCCTCTGCTCTCGGACGCGGTGTATCACACCGACACACGCTTCGGTGAGGCGGCGGAGATTCGACGTCGTGTCGAGGCGCTGTGCGGTGAGGAGATCATCCATTCGATTCGGGATGCCGAGCCGCTCGGTCCGAAGATCCGTCTGGACGCTCTTCTCATCATGCCGTGCACCGGAAATACCCTCTCCAAAATGGCGCACGGCATCACCGACACTACGGTGACCATGGCGGCAAAGGCACAGCTTCGGCGCGACGGCGCCGTGGTCATTGCCTTAGCCTCCAACGATGCGCTTTCGGCAAACCTGTGCAACATCGGCACCATGCTGTGCCGCAAGCAGGTGTATTTTGTGCCGCTGGCGCAGGATGACCCCGAAAAGAAGCCGCACTCCCTGATTTGTGACTTTTCGCAGGTGGCAGACACCCTGGACTGCGCCCTGCGCGGAACACAGCTTCAGCCCATATTCTGCTGAGCGTCGGGCGTAAACAGGGAGATCGTAAAGGAGAAGCCCTCTCCCGATACCGAGAGCGGATAACCGCTCCCGGTATCGCATACATAGCGCACGCCGTTGCAGGAGAAGCCGTCGGCATCGTAGACCAGGGGACCGCGCTCGGTCAGGCTGAAGGCGGCGACCAGACGGGTCAGAACGGGACAGATGCCCGAATCCTCCCCAAAGGCGTAGGAGTGATTGCCGAGGGTGACACAAACGCCCTCGCCGTCGACGGTCAGACGCAGTCCGGCAACCGACGCGGGCGAAAGAAAGGTGAGGGAGCCGCGTCCCGCCGCCTCCATGGTGAAGCGCACCTCACCGCGCAATTCGCCCAAGGTCAGAGTACCGTCGGCGGTGAAGGGATATTTCTGATAGCACAGCGGGTCGCGGTGCGCGGTGCGGCACCCCGTCAGTGTACCTGTCAGGAGGACGGGCATCAGAAGAAGGATCAGAAGAAACAGAATGCGGGCACTTTTCTGCATGAAAATTCCGCCTTTCTCTAAAAAAGCATGGAATGAGGGAGCGGCGCGCGCTCCCATATCATCATACGGGACAAGACGGCACGGCATGACCGAACGGAGTCCGTGCGCGGGGAGAGTTTACCGTTTGTTCAAATATTTACACATCATTCACCAATCGGGTATCGGACTGTGGTAAAATAGAATGAATAATTGTTTCGTCGCGGATTCCCGATCCGAACAGCGAAAAAACGGGAAATACGGCGGGACACCGACATTCTTTTTGAGCCGGCACGAAAAAATCCGTAACATGGAGCAAAGGAAGCACAGGATGGAGCAATATCTGGAAGCGGGAAAAATCGTAACGACCCACGGCATACGCGGCGATGTTAAGGCGGAGGCATGGTGCGACAGCCCTGCCGTTTTGCGCGGCCTTGCGACGGTATACTTTCGCTGCGAAGATGCCTATAAACCGCACAGGGTGCAGAAGGCATCGGTGCTCGGCGGCATGGTTCTGCTTCATTTGGAGGGCGTGGACACCGTGGAGGGTGCGGCAGTGCTGAGAAACCGCGTGCTGTATGCCGATCGCGCCGATCTTCCGAAGGCGGAAGGCTCTCATTTCATTGCCGACCTGATCGGATTGCCCGTGTACCGCACAGCGGACGGACAGCGGCTCGGGGTACTGAGCGACATCCGCACCGTGGGCGGACGGGAGCTGTATGAAATCAAAACGGACGGCGAGACGGTGCTCCTTCCCACGGCAGGTCCGTTTATCGACCGCATCTCGGAGGAGGACGGCATCTACGTCACCCCCATCGACGGCATGTTTCCGAATGCGGACGGGGAGGCGTGACCGTGCGCTTTGACATTATGACCCTGTTTCCCGACATGGTACGCGCCGTACTGGGTGAAAGCATCATCGGGCGCGGATGCGAGGCGGGGTACTTAGAGATCCACACCCACCAGATCCGCGACTATTCCGAGGACAAGCACCGTCGGGTGGACGACACCCCCTACGGCGGCGGCAAGGGCATGCTGATGCGGTGCGAACCGATCTATGCCTGCTATGAAGCAGTCTGTGCCGAGGGAAGAGAGTCAAACGGGGACGGCGCGCGTCCCAAGGTTCTGTATATGTCGCCGAAGGGAAAGGTCCTGACCCAAAAACGCGCGGAGGTGCTGGCGCGCGAGCCGTGGATCGTCATTCTGTGCGGACATTACGAGGGCGTGGATCAGCGCGTGCTCGATGAAATGGGCGCGGAAGAGCTTTCGGTGGGAGATTACGTCCTCACGGGAGGCGAGTTGCCCGCATGCATCGTGGTGGACTGCGTGTCCCGCATGGTGGAGGGCGTTCTGGCAGACCCCGTGTGCTATGAAGAAGAAAGTCTCTCGTCCGGACTGCTCGAATATCCGCAGTATACCCGCCCCGAGGTGTTTCGCGGGCGCGTGGTTCCCGCCGTCCTGCGAAGCGGCGACCATGCGAAGATCGAGGAATGGCGATGGCGGGAGGCACTGCGCGAGACCGTGCAGAAGCGTCCCGACCTCCTGTAACGGCACGGTACTGCCATGAAAACCACTCACAACCGCCGCAGTGCAACACGCACGGGTGCCGCCATGATCGCGGCGACTGTGCTCTCCAAGGCGCTGGGCGTTCTGCGCACCGCACTGATCGCCGCACGGTTCGGTACGGGATCGGATGCCTCCGCCTATGCCGTGGCGGAAAAACTGCCCCTTTCCCTGTTTGAACTGCTCATCGGCGCGGCGGTCGCCGCATGCTTCATCCCCGCATATCAGCGTCTGCGCGCCGAGGATACCGACGCAGACCTGTCGGAGACGGGGAATGCGCCGTGCAAGCCCGACAGTGCGGCGGCACAGTTTGCCTCACGCTTCGGCGGAGCGGTCTTTTTGGGCGCACTGCCGCTGACCCTGCTCGGCATCCTGCTTGCGTCCCCGCTCGTCTCCCTGACGGCACCCGGTCTGACCGGGGAGGGCGCGGGCACGGCGATCGGTCTTTTGCGCATCCTGTTCTGGGCTGTCCTGCCGGCGGCGGGCACTGCCGTATACAGCGGACTGCTCCAGTCACACGGTTGTTTTCTTCTTCCTGCGGGTGTTTCGGTCATTTCCAACGCCGCAGTCATCGTATATTTATTTCTTTCCCGTGCCGACGGGACGGGCGGGAGCATTTTCGGACTGGCGGCGGTCAGCCTTGCCGCGTGGCTTCTGCAATTTCTCACCCTTGCCGTCCCCGCGCGCAGACGCGGACTCTCCCTGTTTGCGGGCGTTTTCGGAAGGCTCGGACGGCGCGGGCACATACCGCCCGATGCCATCGGCATCCTCGACCGTGCGAACACCGCCGACGCGGCGGCAAAAAGGACGCTCCGTACCGTCCTGCGCAACGCTCCCACTGTTCTGCTTTCGTCATGGCTGTTGCCGGGCGGCGCACTGTGCGGACTGTACTTTGCCTCGTCGGCATCGGCGGACGGCACCACGGTTTTCAACTATGCGCACGGCATATTTCTCATTGCGGCGGGCATCCTAACATACAGTGTGTGCAATTATCTGTTTCCCGCCCTCTCCGCACAGGCGGCACGCGACCGACACGCCATGGAAAACACGGTGCGGCGCGGCATGATCTGGCTTTTCACCCTCACCCTGCCCGCCGCCGTGCTCCTGACCCTGCTTGCCCGACCCGCCGTAGCGGTGTTATATGAGCGCAGTGCGTTCACCGCGCAGGATACCGAGGCGGTCGCCGCCTGTCTGCGCATCATGGCGTGGGCGCTTCCGGCGTTTGCCGCAAACGAATTGGGTGCACGGATCGCCTATGCGCTCGGACGACCCCGACGCACCGCCTGTGCGGCGATAGCGGGATTGACGGTGCAGTGCATAGTCGGCGCGGTGTTCTCACTCATTTCGCCCCGCTCGGTGCGCGCCGCAGGCTTCGGCTGTGCCCTCGGCATCGCCGTGTCGGCATGTATTTTACTCATCACAACTGCGCACGATCTGCGCGGCGTATTTCAAAAACAGCTTGCACTTCCCCTGCTCGGCACGGCGGCGGGAGCGTGCATCGCAGGCGGCGCAGCGCACGGCGTTTTCGCGTGGGTGTCCGCCTGTATCCCGAACGGCGGTACCCTGTCTTGTCTGCTTGCCGTTCTGTGCGCCGGCGGGGCGGGGATCATAGCCTGTCTCGGATGGCTCATTGCCGTGCGGCATCTGCTTCCGGCGGCGGACGCGCTCCCGGGGATCGGCAGGAAAGGAGGTAACGTATGACCGATAAAAGACGAAACGGACGGTGGGCGAAATGGACGCGCACCTCTGTGATTTTGCATCTGCTCCGACGGATCGCGGACGCGGTGTTCGGCGCATCGGAGCATTCCCTGTCCGCGCACCTGCTCGGAGAAACGGGCGAGGGCGCGCCGCAGAAGGCGGGGCAGCCGGGCGTATTTGCATGGCTCTTTTCCAAGCTGTATCAGAACGTTATCCGTCCCGGGCAGTACCTGTTCATCCGCAATCTGGATCACGGTGCCTTCCGTCATGCCCTGGATGCCCTCACCGACAGACTGCTCTACGACAGTGTATCGGCATATTCCAACTTCTTCCTGTGCTTCGGCTTGTACGCCTCGGGCGCACTGCTCATTTCCCATTTTCTTCTGAATCGCGGTGAGCTGGCGGTGGCACAGCTCGTTCTGACCGTAACCGTGGTGCTTCTTGCCCTGCTGATGCGATCTGCGGGCGGCTCCATGGCGCAGAATCTGGCAAAGGGAAGGATCACGTCGTTCCTGATCTTCACGGTCATGGGCTTCCGCCGCGAACGGTTTGACGCAAATCCCGTCGGCACCTCCCATAACGGCATCGCCATTGTGACGGGCACACTTTTGGGGCTTCTGACCTTCTTCGTCCTGCCGTCCCGCGTGCTTTTGGGTCTATTGGTACTGCTCCTCTGCTGTGTGGTGTTCGCCATGCCCGAATTCGGCGTGGTGCTCCTGTTCTTTTTCATCCCGCTGGCATCCCTGCTTTCGGCGCCGTCCGTGAGTGCCGGTGCCGCCGTCGCTTATGTGATCTTTTGCTATCTGTGCAAGCTGATCCGCGGCAAGCGCTCCTTCGCCTTTCATACCATCGACGGCGCGGTGCTTCTGTTCGCGGCGTTCACCCTGCAAAGCGGCTTGGTCTCGGTGGGGCAGGAGGGCACGCGCGCGGGCATGCTCCAATGCTGTATGGTGTGCGGCTACTTCCTGTGCGCCAACCTCATGACCTCCCGTCCTGCGGTGCGGCGTGCCGTCGGGGCGCTGTCGTGCTCCCTGCTCGTTGTATCGGTTTACGGAATTTATCAGTATATCACGGGCGATATCAGCACCCTGTGGCTGGACACCGCCATGTTCGGCGACATTGCGGGGCGGGTGACCTCCCTGTTCGATAACCCCAACGTTTTGGGAGAATTTCTCATTCTCGGCATCTTCGCCGCGCTCGGTCTGCTTGCCGGCGACCGCAACCGTCCCACCCGCATCTTCACCACGGTCAGCCTGCTCTCGGGCATATTGTGCCTGGTGCTGACATGGTCGCGCGGGGCATGGCTCGGCACGCTGTGTGCATTTGTGATCTTTCTGTTCATGATGAGCCGCTATGCCGCCGCAGGGGTCGTGTGCTTCGGGCTGACCGCGCCTGCTTGGATCGCCCTTCTTCCCAAAAAGCTGGTGCGGCGCCTTCTGTCCATCGGCAACATTGCCGACCATTCCACCTCCACGCGCGTGGAAATATGGAACACCTCCACGCGGCTGATCCGCGATCATCTGCTCACAGGCATCGGCGCGGGCAGTGTAGGTTTCGGGCAGGCGTTCTCCCAATATGCCGCCGCGTCCCTCACGGGCGTGGAGCACAGTCACAGCCTGTATCTTCAGTTACTCATCATCCACGGCATTGCGGGTCTTGCGCTGTTTGTGTGGATCTTCGCTCTGCTCACCCGACGCTGTGTGGCGACGGCACGTCTGCCGCGGGAGCAGATGTCGGTGCGTCCCTGCGTGGGACTGTGCGTCGGACTGTACAGCGGGATCGCGGGCTTGCTCATCGGCGGCTTTTCCGATTACGTGTGGTACAATTACCGCATCTGCGCCATGATGTGGCTGGTTCTGGGACTTGCCGTGGCATGCGCGCGGCTGTCCGCACGGGAAGCGGAGGCATATGTGCCGGGACCCGTGGGCTTGTCCCGCGCGGCGATAACGCCCGCGCCCCGTCACACGGTGTGAACAGTGCCCTGTCTATTTTCCGCGCCGCCGTGCGCAGACTATCGCCCCTTTCCTGCGGCTCTCCCCGAAGCCGCATGTGCAAAATACCCCTATTCAATGACAACCGCCCTCGGCGGGAAACGGAGCTGAAGGTATGAAAAATGAAGCAACCGGAAAACGCGCGTATCATTTCAATCTCATCGATGCGATCCTGATCCTGATCGCCGTCGCCGTCATCGGCGCGCTCTTCTACATTTACCGGTCGGATCGTTTTGCCGTGGATCGCACCGAAAGCCGATCTGCCGATATCATATATGAGATTCAGGTAACGGACGCCCTCTCCGAATTCGGACGGCTGGTGCAGATCGGAAACACGGTGATCGACGCCGACTCGGGCGAAGCCATCGGCGAGGTGGCAAACGTGATATCCGAAAAGGTGGTGTACGAGGGACATGCGCCCGACGGCACCCCCGTGCAGACCGTGCGCGACGATCTGGTGAACATCACCGTCACCGTGCGGGCGAAAGCGACCGTGGCGGAAAACGGCACCTTTGCCGTGGGCAACGGACTGGAACTGCTCGTAGGCAAGAGCATTCACTTCCGCGTCCCCGATTACACGGCGACGGGAAGCTGTATTTCCTTAAAGGAGGCGACCGGCAATGGCTGAGAATCAAAAACCGAAATTCAACGTTCTGGATTTCATTATCATCATCGCGCTCGTCGCTCTGATCGCCGGCGGCGTGTGGCGGAGCGGTGTCATCGAGCAGTTGCGCATTCCCGAGGCAAACGACACCGTGGAGATCACCTTCCTGTGTCAGGGCGTGGCGGCGGGAAGCGACAAGGTGTTTGCCGTGGGCGATACCCTGTATTGCACCGACGACGGTCTGACCCTGGGCAGTGTCACCCTGACCGAAAGCGAGCCGACCCGTATCTACCGCGAGGACGCAGACGGCAATCTCACCGTATCCGAAAGCACCGAGACCGTGGAGCTTCGCTTCACCGTCAAGTGTACCGGACGGATCTCGGACGAGGGATTTCTGCTCGGCGGCACCCGCTATCTGGCGGCGGGTAGCACCGTTTCGGCGCACAATCAGACCGTTTCCATGGAAATGACGGCACTTTCGGTGCAAAAAAGCCGCTGATATGGGGCAAAATCACATCCGAAGCGTAAAAAAATGAAAAATCCCCTTGATTTTATTGCGTAGATTTGTTATAATGATGTAACAGAAGCGATTGTCCCCAAGTTTCGGGTAATTCCATAGACAGGAGCAACAGTTATGACTACAAAAGAAATTACGATATCCAACAGCGTCGGTCTTCACGCAAGACCCGCCACCTTCTTTATCCAAAAAGCAAACACCTATAAGAGTTCCATCTGGGTGGAAAAGGAAGACCGCCGTGTCAATGCCAAGAGCCTTTTGGGCGTGCTGTCCCTGGGCATTGTGAAGGGCATGACCATCACCATCATTGCAGACGGTCCGGACGAAAATCAGGCGATCGAGGGTCTGTGCGCCCTGGTGGACGCAGGCTTCGCAGAATAATCGCCGCGTTCCCGCAAGAGAGGCTTGCCGCGCCCGCGTGCGCAGACAGGTGAGCCGCATTGTGCAGTTCCGCCGCACCGATATGTCGTCGGCGACCCGACTTGTGCTGTGTTGCGTTGACTTGCTTTGTTTTGAGTTGCCTTGCCCCGCTTTGCCCCGCTTTGCACTGCTTTGCTTTGCGTTACCTTTGCATCATCGCACCTCGCGCAGTTTTCGACGGAGCTGTATCATCCCAACCCGCACTTGAACGGCAG
>USTB01000020.1 GCA_900557635.1 uncultured Eubacteriales bacterium | reverse complement strand
GACGGCATTTTCAACACGCGCGGGGATTACATGGGGCTGTTCCATTCGGTTCAGCTTCTCACCGAGTGCGCCGTCCCGGGCGAGACCTTTGACATCGCCATGGAATGCTATGCGGGACATTACTGTGCAGGCTGTTCCTCCTTCGACCATTACGGCATCGAGGGCGTAGCCGATCCCAACGAATTTATCCGCACCTTCAGCGGCATCGAACTGTGCGAATGTGAGGAGGACGTCTTTGGATTCGTGTTCGACCTGAACGCCGTATTGCAAATGGCATCCGAATTGCAAGAGGACAATTTCCTGCGTCACCGTGCGCGCGCCGTGCTGACCGAGCTGTATCAAAACGTCATCGTGCTCCCCGTGGAGTATCCGGACGAAGCGGTTCACGCGTCGGTCGCCAAGTGTCGCGAGATCATGCGTCCCCTGCTCCGAAAGTCCGCATCCGACACCACGCGCGGCTGTGTGGCACTGTTGGGTCACTCCCACATGGACACGGCTTGGCTGTGGCCGGTGAGCGAGACCATCCGCAAATGCGCACGCACCTATTCCAACGCGGTCAAGCTCATGCGGGAATATCCCGAGTATAAATTCATCCAGTCCTCCGCGCTCCATCTGGAATGGATGCGGGTGTACTATCCCGAGATCTTCGAGGAGATCCGTCACTTTGTGCGCGAGGGCAGATATGAGCCGAACGGCGGCGTGTGGGTGGAATGCGACTGCAACATCACCTCGGGCGAGCTGATGGCGCGGCAGTTCATGTACGGTCAGCACTTCACGCGGCAGTATCTGGACTACACCTCGGATTCCTTCTGGTTGCCCGATACCTTCGGCTATAACGGCGCCATCCCGCAGATCATGACCGAATCCGACGTGCAGTATTTCTTCACCACGAAGCTCTCGTGG
Organism: uncultured Eubacteriales bacterium; assembly: GCA_900557635.1. The sequence goes on along the minus strand of USTB01000020.1, from coordinate 9,492 downwards.
AACGACATGAATCAGTTCCCCTATGCCACCTTCCGCTGGGAGGGCATCGACGGCACCGAGATCATCACGCACCTGCACAATCTGGAATTGGTTCCCGATATCAAGACCATCGAACAGCAGGTGGGCTTCATCACCAATAAGCAGGTGTTTGAGGAAAAGCTCTTTGCCTACGGTCACGGCGACGGCGGCGGCGGACCGACCCCCGCACTTTTGGAGCGGGCGCGTCGGCTCACCGAGATTCCCGGACTTCCCCGCGTGGAATATTCCACGGCAAGCGAATTCATGGCGCGTGCCGAGCGGGTGCGCGAAAAGCTCCCCGAATTTGCGGGCGAGCTGTACTTTGAGGGACACCGCGGTACCCTGACCACCATGCACGACATCAAGCGCACCAACCGCAAGGCAGAATTTGCCCTGCGGGATATGGACTACTTCAACGCCGTGACCGGTCACGGCAAGGGCGACCGCACCGACCCGCTCTACAAGGTGCTTCTGACCAACCAGTTCCACGACATCCTGCCCGGCACCTGTGTCACGGGCGTTGCGGATCTGGCAATCAAGCAGAACAAGGAGGTCATCGCCGAGGCGCGTCAGATCGCGTATGACCGCGCGGGTGAATTGACCGACGGCGACGAGAGTGCCGTGACCCTGTTCAACACCCTGTCCTTTGACCGTCACGACCCCGTTGTGCTTGCCGGCTGCGGCAAGTCCGTCGCGGATCACCCCTGCCAGACCTATACCGATGTCACGGGCAAGACCGTGCAGGCGGTGGGCGGCGTCACGATCCCCGCGCTGGGAGCTGTGACCCTGCGTTACGGCAACACCGTGCCGACGTATGACTGTCCCTTTACCTGGAAGGACGGCGTTCTGGAAACGCCCCATCTCCATGCGGAATTCAACGAATTCGGCGAGATCGTATCCCTGATCGATAAGACCCACGGACGCGAGGTGCGCCGCGAGGGCGGTCTGCCCCTGAACACCCTGGTGTGCGGTCAGGACGCGCCCCTCGGCTGGGACAACTGGGATCTGGAGGCGGAGACCCTTCTGTGCCGTGAGCCGCAACGCGATATGCTCGGCATGGAGGTCGTTTCCTGCGGTCCCGTGCTCTTCGTCCTGCGGTGCTCCCGCAGGATCGGTCAGCGGAGCCGTCTGGATCAGGACATCATATTCCGCGCCGACTCCGCACAGGTGGATTTCCACACCGTCATCGACTGGCATGAAAAGCACACGTACTTAAAGACCGTGTTCGATGTGGATGTGCTCTCCCGCACCGTCCGCAACGAGATCCAGTTCGGTCATATGGAGCGCCCCACCACCCGCAACACGCAGGAGGAAAAGGCGAAATTCGAGGTGTGCAACCACAAATGGTCCGATCTGTCCGAGAGCCGATTCGGCGTGGCGATCCTCAACGATTGCAAATACGGCATTTCGGCACTCAACTCCGAGCTTGCCCTCACCCTGCACCGCGGCGGCACCCGTCCGGACGAATCGGGCGATGCGGGCGTGCATGAGTGCACGTATTCCGTTCTGCCGCACGGCGCATTTGACACGCAGAGCGTCATCTGCCCCGCCTATGAGCTGAATGTACCCGCCGTGGCGCATGCGGGCAGTGCGAGCGAAAAGACGCTTAACGACGGCGCGTTCGTGCCGTCCTGCTGTCACGTCATGCTGGAGGCACTCAAGCCCGCCGCACTGCGTTCCGATGCCGTGGTCGCCCGTTACTACGAGACCGAGGGCTGTAAGGACACATGCACCGTCGCCGTTCCGAACGGCTACACAAAGGTCTTTGACGTGAACATTCTGGAGGACATTCGCACCGAGCTTCCCGTGGAAAACGGCGTCGTTCGTCTGCCGTTCCATCCCTTCCAGATCCGCTCCGTGATGTTCATTCGCTGATTGCTTTCTGCCAATAAATAAAGGTACGGTATGCACCGTCGGATTCCGTCCGACATGCATACCGTATCTTTTTCTTCTGTTGTTATGCGCCGAGGATCACTGCCGCGGCGACAGATCCGACGCATCGTTTTCCTTCTTTGCCTCCGTATCCTCACCTTTTTCGTCCGTAACAACCCGAGGTATTGATTTTGGGGGAACGTTGCCGTTCTTCTCCCGTTCGACCCGAGGGGGCAGATGAATGGGCGTACCGCATATAGGGCAGCTCCTTGCAATGTTGGCAACTCCGGAAACGTCTTCCCCGCATTCGGGGCACCTGATCAACGCCATGGCAATTCTCCTTTATCCGTTGTTTTGATCTCCGATCTCAGGATATACCGCCTGTTCCGCTTTTATTCACTGCGATTTCGGACATCCTATGTTAAGGATATCACGTTTGACTGCAAAAGTCAATGTTTCGTATACAAAAATATATGATTTGTAGTCTCCGTTTTTGTTATAATAAGAGCAGAAAAGGACGGTGATACCATGAATATCTGCGATTTCGGAACCGTATTAAAGCAATTGCGGAAAAGCCACAGCCTGACCCAAAGCGAATTGGGAGCGTCGGTGAGATTGTCGAAGGCAGTTGTCAGTAAATATGAAAACGGCATGGGATTTCCGACCTTTGACATGCTCATACGCTTGGCGGACTATTTCGGGGTGACCACAGACTATCTTTTGGGTGTGGCAAAGGACAAGACCGTGAATGTTTCGGGTCTGAGCGAAACGCAAATCGAAACCGTGCATCGTGTCATCGCGGAATTCCACCGCGACAATCACAAAAACTGAGACCGCAGTGCAATGCGGTCTTTTTTGATGCGGAAAAACCCGCGCCGTCGAGCACAATTCCAAACCGCCCCCGCATGCACCTCTTTTGTGTGCACGCGGGGGATTTTTGCGCCGTCCGCACGACCGCGCGGAACGTAGGGGGCGACATCCCGATTGTGTATGTACAATAGATGGAGAGCGGGCGACCACTGTGTATAGTGCAGTAACAAATGCCATCGTGACCGCATACGTCCGACCTGTCGTAAGCAACCTCCCTCACACAGCGAAGTTTTCGCTGGTGGTCCGGGGCGCCTTTCCTAAAAGGCGGCCCCCGTCGCATCCCCCGTATCTTCCAAAACACTTGCAAAATGGGGAAAAATCTGATACAATAGGGGAAAGTTGCCGCACGGGGAGATACGGGCGGCGCACATGATGCTGAGTGCGGAAAGGAAACAGCTTGCATGATAAGCAAAAACAGTGTAGCCGGAGAGGACATGCTCCGAATTGCGAAAATTCTGCCCTACCGTTCGCCGTCGGAGGTGCCGCTTCGATTTTTGTACGGAGAGCGCGTGGTCTGCGGCATTCCGGATGACTTTTGTCCGCGCGTCACGGTGCGGCGTCCGGACGCGAACACGGTGCAGATCGTCATTGTGGGGCAGGATGCGCAGGGACTGGAGATCCGGTGCGAATACCTGGAATATTTAGATTTTCCCATGACCGAATGGGTCTTTTTCATCACGAACCGCGGCGAGGGGGACACCGAACCCCTTTCGGACATCCGCATTGCGGGACACCTTGACGCACCCGCGCCGGTACTGCACCACGGAAACGGCGACACATGCGGCAGAGACGGCTACACGTGGTACGACGACCCCATCGACCGCACCGTTTCGCTCGGTACCCGCGACGGCACGCCCTGCAACGGCGCGTTTCCGTACTTCCGTCTGCGCGACGGCAGGGACGGCGGCTATCAGATCGCGCTGGGCTGGCCGGGAAGCTGGCGCGCGGAATTTTCGCCGGACGAGGGCGGCGTGCATTTTGAGATGGGACAGTGGCGGTGTCACTTTGCCGTGCGCCCGGGTGAGACTATGCGGACGCCCCGCCTGAACCTCATGGCGTACTGCGGCGACGATTCGCGCGCATGCAATATGTGGAGACGGTGGTATTTTGCGCACATTCTGCCGCGTGAGAACGGACATCCACTCCGTCCCATGCTGTGCCTGCATACGTACCGCATCGGCGGCAAGGAGGAATTCTGCGGCATCACCGAGAAAAACCAGATCGACGCCATTCAGACCTACATCGACCGCGGCATGCGCCCCGACATCTGGTGGGTGGACGCGGGATGGTACGCATGCGGCAACATCTGGTGGAAGCTGGGCGACTGGCACCCGAACCGCGAGAATCTGCCGAACGGCTTTGCGCCCATCGGCGAAAAGTGCGACGAGAACGGCATCCGTCTTTTGGTGTGGTTCGAGCCGGAGCGCTGTTACGAGGGCGGATTGCTTTTGCAGGAGCATCCCGAGTGGTTTTTGCACTGGGACGAGCCGGACGGCACGCCGTCCAAGAACTATGCCTTTGATCTGGGCAATCCGGAGGCGCGGCAGTACATCACCGACTATGTCAGCGGCATGATCGCGCAGAGCCATATCCGCGTGTACCGTCAGGACTTCAACTTCTCCCCCATGCATGCATGGATGGCGCACGAAGCGCCCGACCGCATCGGCGCGATGGAGAACCTGCATGTGCAGGGCTATCTGCAATACTGGGACGACTTGCTTTTGCGCAATCCCGGGCTGTGGATCGATTCGTGCGCCAGCGGCGGACGGCGGAACGACCTTGAGACCATGCGGCGCGCCGTCCCTCTCCAGTACACCGACGTGGGACTGGGAGAGCATCCGGCAAAGCAGAAACAGCATCGGCAGATGTTTGAATGGATCCCCTATTTCCGCGCGCACACCATGAGCCACGATGACGACGAGGGCAATTATCTGACGGGCGGATATCAGAAGGTGGACGCCTTTGCCTACCACAACGCCATGGCGCCGGTGGTCACCTCCATGATCGAATACAACGACGATGACGCCATGTTCGACATGGGACGGAAAATGACCGAGATCTGGCGGCGCGCGGCGCAGATCGAGCTGAGCGGCGACTATTATCCGCTGACCGAATGCCGCCTGAACCCCGCCGACTATTACGCCATGCAGTTTGACCGTCCCGAATGCAGCGACGGCTTCTTCCAGGTCATACGGAACACAAAGGCGCAGGAGGACACCTTCACGGTACACCTGACGGCGCTTGACGACGAAACGGTATACCGCCTCAGCGACCCCGAGCACGGCGAGACCCGCCGCTGTACGGGACGGGAGCTGAGAGAGGGCTTCTCGGTGTCCATTCCCAAGCGGAGCGGTATCCTTTGGTTCTATCGGGCGGAAAGTGAGGACACACAGGCATGACCGCATATCTTCTGTTGACTATATCCCTGCTTGCGGGGCTGACCTATAATATCCTGCGCAATCTGTGCATGAAGAAATATATCCGTGCGCAGGCAGACAATTACCGCTTCAACGCGCTGTCCGGACTGTTCACCTCCGCAGTTTTGGTGGTCATGATGTGCATGCAGGGCGGCTTGCACATGCCGTCTCTGTATACCCTTCTGCTCGGACTGCTCTTCGGCGCGGTAACGGCGGGCGCGGCAATCCTGAACATGTGCGCCTTCGGCGTGGGACCCATGTCCTATACCACGGTCATCATTTCCTGCTCCATGATCATTCCGTCCCTGTACGGCGTGTTTTTAGGGCAGACCCTGCACGCGGCGCACTACATCGGCATCGCCATGATGGTGGCATGTATGATCCTGTCGGTGTCGAAGGACGGCGAGGGCGAGGCGGCGCAGAAAAAGGCAAACCTGGTGTGGCTTGCCTGCTGTATGGGCGCATTTCTGCTCAACGGCTTCATCGGTATCCTCCAGCAGATCCATCAGAATTCGGCGCATCGGGACGAACTGAACCTGTTTTTGCTGGTCGCCTTCCTGTTCTCGTCGGTATTCTCGCTGGGCGGATGGCTGTTCTGCCGCAGACCGAAGGGAAGGACGGCGGCGGCACAGGAGCGCTCCGCTCTGCACCTGACCCCGCGCAATCCCGCCTTTTACGCCTGCGCCCTGACCGGTGTGTGCGTGGCGGCGGCAAATATCATCAATCTGTATCTTTCGGGCGTCATGGAATCCGCCGTCTTTTTCCCCGTGGTCAACGGCGGCGGACTGATACTGTCCGCACTGGCAGGCATCGTCCTGTTCCGCGAAAGGCTCTCGGGCAGAAAGTGGATCGGACTCGGCGTGGGCACTGCCGCCATTCTTCTTCTGTGTCTGGAAAAGGTGTTCTGAGATCAGCTTTCGGAAAAGACGAATTTTATATTTATATGGGACAGGCGTCGTCGGTACAGGACGGCGCCGTTTCCTTTTCTGCGCCCTTTTCACCGCTTTCGCCCGACGCGGCTTTACTGTCGCTTCGGTGCATTTCCCGCAGAGCCGAGAGCGCGTCGTGCAGTCCGCCCACACGGTCGATCAGCCCCAATTCCACGGCTTCCCGTCCCTCAAGCACCGTGCCGAGGTCGGTGGAAAGCTCCTCGCGCGCCAGCATCATTTCCCGCATCTTTTCCATGGGCGCACGGGAATGGGTGGCGATGAAGCGCAGAATGCGGTTCTGCATGCGTTCGAGATAACGGTAGGTCTGCGGACAGTCGATGACCATGCCGTTGGTGCGCACGGGGTGCAGCGTCATGGTGGCGCTGGGTACAATGAAGGACTGCCGTGCCGAAACGGCAAGCGGGATGCCGATGGAGTGTCCGCCGCCGAGCACCAGAGAAACGGTGGGCTTTTTCATGCCCGCAATCAGCTCCGCCAGTGCCAGACCTGCCTCCACGTCGCCGCCCATGGTGTTCAGAATGACCAGAAGCCCGTCGATTTCCGTGCTTTCCTCCACCTCGGCAATGGCGGGGATCAGGTGCTCATAGCGCGTGCTCTTCTGTCCGCCGCCTAAAAGATAGTGTCCCTCGATCTGCCCGATGATGCTGATGACATGAAGATTGCCGCGCGCGCCGCGTATGGTCACCGCGCCGTCGTTTTCCTCGCCCGCACGGACGTTCTCCTGCTTTTCGCCGTCGTTTCCCTCGGACTTCTGCGGCTCCTGCGCCGTCCCGTACCGTTCCTTGTTCATACCTGTTCTCCTTTTTCGGTTTTTTTGTAAAATTCACTGCGGTTCTTTACTTTTACGCATAAATATAGTATAATGGGTCTGTTGAATTTTATGTAAAAAAGGAGTTAATCATTATGGCAGACAAAATTTTGGCGGAAACCTCCGCCCGCCACGTCCATCTGACCGAGGAGCACATCGCCGCTCTGTTCGGCGAGGGCGCAACGCTGACCTTCAAGAAGGCGCTCAGCCAGCCCGGTCAGTTCGCATGCGAGGAGCGCGTGGAATTGGTGGGACCCAAGAGATCCATTCCCAACGTTATCGTTTTGGGACCTGCCCGCAAGGCAAGCCAGGTTGAGGTCTCCTTCACCGACGCACGCACCCTGGGCATCGACGCACCCGTGCGCGAGAGCGGCGACGTGGCGCAGACCCCCGGATGTAAGCTGGTGGGACCGTGCGGCACGGTCGAGCTGGAGGAGGGCGTGATCGTGGCAAAGCGTCACATCCACATGACCCCCGAGGATGCAAAGACCTACGGTGTGGAGGATAAGGAAGTGGTCAAGTTCAAGATCGAGAGCGCACGCACCACCGTCTACGACGACGTGGTGGTTCGCGTGAACCCGAATTTCGCGCTTGCCGTCCATCTGGACACCGACGAAGCCAACGCGGCATGTGCCTTCGGTAAGTGCTACGGCGAGCTGATCAAGAAATAAGATCCGAAGAAAAAGCAACGTCCCGCGCAGACCCCTGCATGCGGACGTTGCTTTTTCGGACGACGGGAAAATGCCGAAAAGCGGGGAAAAAGCGAAAAATACGCGGAAAAAGGATGAAATATGGTCACATTTGAAGACATCAGAAATTCCGAGGAAATCCACACCTATATCGAGGGTGCCGACGCATCCCTGCGCGCACAGGGCTTCACCGAGCACAGCTATGCCCACGTGATGCAGGTGGCGGAGCGCGCCGCCGACATCCTCACCACACTGGGCTACGACGCGCACACCGTGGAGCTGGCGCGGATCGCCGCATATCTACACGATATCGGCAACCTCATCAACCGCGTGGATCACTCCCAGAGCGGCGCCATCATGGCGTTCCGTATTTTAGACCACATGGAGATGGAGCCGCGGGACATCGCCACGGTGGTCTCCGCCATCGGAAACCATGATGAGGGCACAGGCGTGCCGGTCAACGGCGTGGCGGCGGCGCTAATCTTGGCAGATAAGTCGGACGTGCGCCGTTCCCGTGTGCGCAACACCGACATCAGCCGCTTCGACATCCATGACCGCGTGAACTATTCGGTCACACACTCCGAGCTGAGCATCAACACGGAAAAGACCGAGATCCTTCTGCGCCTCTCGGTAGACCCCGAATTCGGCTCGGTGATGGACTATTTCGAGATCTTCATGAACCGCATGGTGCTGTGCCGCAAGGCGGCGGAATTTCTGCATCTGCGCTTCCGTCTGGAAATGAACGGGCAGATGCTCCTGTAAGCATTTGTAACATTTCTGTTTTGCGTCGGTTTTTGTGCCCGCGCTCTTGACTTCGGGCGGGGATTGTGGTACAATGGTTCTACGATCTTTAAGCGAGGCGCTGTGACGCCGGCAAGATTGTAAACCGTAAAAAAACCGATTAACGTATCGGTATGTTTTGCTGCGCTTACGACCTGCTTAAAAAGCGGGTCGTTTTTTTAGGAGCAGATTATGACACTGAACAACGCCTTTGTTTACCGAAACGGTAAAACAGAACAGCAAAATTACGAATTATCGGTCGGCGGCGTCGGCTTTCTTTCCGATTTTAATAATGTTTATATTTTTCCGGCTTTCTGCGATGTGCATGTGCATTTCAGAGAACCGGGATTTTTTTACAAAGAAACAATAAAAACAGGCTCGCTTGCCGCGGCACGCGGCGGCTATACCGACGTTTGCACAATGCCAAACCTGAACCCCGTGCCCGACAGCGTGGAAAATATAAAAAAGCAGATAGAAATTATCGAAAAGGACGCGGCGGTGCGCGTTCACCCCTATGCCGCAATAACCGTGGGCGAAAAGGGCGAAACGCTTACAAATATGAAAGCCCTTACCCCCTACTGCGTAGCCTTTTCGGACGACGGCAAAGGCGTGCAAAGCGAAGATATGATGAGAGGCGCCATGCTTAAAGCGAAAGCGCTCGGGAAAATAATAGCCGCCCACTGCGAGGATAACCCGCTGCTTTGCGGCGGATACATTCATAAAGGCGAATACGCCCGCCTGCACGGTCACAAGGGCATATGTGCGGAGAGCGAGTGGAAACCCATTGAAAGGGATTTAAGGCTTGCAAAGGAAACGGGCTGCAAGTACCACGTCTGCCACATTTCCTGCAAGGAAAGTGTGGAACTGATACGAAAAGCCAAGGCGGAGGGCGTGGACGTAACATGCGAGACCGCGCCGCACTACTTAATATTTAACGATATGGATTTAAAAGAGAGCGGCAATTTTAAAATGACCCCGCCGATTAGAAGCGAAGAGGACAGGCAGGCTTTAATAAAGGGCTTGCAGGACGGCACAATTGATATGATAGCCACCGATCACGCGCCGCACAGCAGTGAAGAAAAATCGCG
>USTB01000019.1 GCA_900557635.1 uncultured Eubacteriales bacterium | reverse complement strand
CGCTGATGAGCAAGCCGCGGTAGACAGCCTTGTTGAATTGGTACAATCCGGATTTACAGAATAAGAGAGCAGTAAAAGCACCGTTTACGGTGCCTTTTTTTATGTGTATGGAAGGAGGGCAGCTTTATGGCAGACCGTATCAAATCATTAAGAGAAAAAGCAATGAGGCTGCCGCTGCAGCCCGGCGTATATATCATGAAAAATCGGGCGGACAAAATCATTTACGTGGGGAAATCCAAGGTTCTGCGTCAGCGTGTGTCCCAGTATTTTCAAGACACCTACCACGATGTCAAGACCACCCGCATGGTTTCCTCGGTCTACGACTTCCAATATATGCTGTGCGACAGCGAAATGGAAGCGCTCACCCTGGAAAACCGTCTCATCAAGCTCCACAAGCCGAAATACAACATCCGGCTCAAGGATTCCAAAAGCTATCCCTATATCAAGCTGACCATGGCGGAGCCGTATCCGCGCATCGTGGTCACGCGGCGGCGGGACAATGACCGCGCGCGCTATTTCGGGCCGTATTCGGGTGCGGGCGTGGCATATGCCATTGTCAAGACCCTGCAACAGACCTTCCGTCTGCCGAGCTGTCGCAAGGAATTCCCGCGCGATATCGGCAAGGAGCGTCCCTGCCTGTATTATCGCATCGGGCAGTGCATGGGACCGTGCACCGGCAAGATCACGCCCGAGGACTACCGCGCGTGCTTCGGGGACATCACCGACTTTCTGCGCGGGAGCTTCCGCCGCGTCCGTCAGTCGCTGGAGGAACAGATGCTCTATGCCGCCGAGCACGAGCGCTACGAGGCGGCGGCGGTGTACCGCGACCGCATCCGCGCCTTGGAAAAGATCTGGGAGCGGCAGAAGGTGGTCGGTGCGCCCGACACCGAGCAGGATATCATTGCCCTGTATCAGGACGAGCTGTGCAGTTGCATTACGGTCTTTTACGTGCGCGACGGCGCCGTGACCGACAGCGAGAGCTTTCCCTTCCCCGCCGACACCATTATGGATCAGAGCGCATTCGTCAGCTTCCTGTGCGACCTGTACACCCATCGGGAGTATATCCCCCGCACGGTGCTCATCAGCGAGGAGCTGGACATAGAAAACCGAAGCGTGCTCGACCGTTTCCTTGCCGAACGCGCATCGTATCGGGTGGACGTCCACCGTCCGCAACGCGGTGAAAACCGCGCCATGTGCGCCATGGTCTACGAAAACGCACGGCAGTATGCCGCGCAGTACCGCGCCGAATCGGAAAAGGACAACCGCATTCTGGTGCGTCTGGCGGAATTGCTTGCATTGGAGGTCGTGCCCGAGCGCATCGAAGCATTCGATATCTCCAATATGGGCAACGACGCCATCACCGCAGGTCTTGTGGTGTGCGAAAATGCGAAGTTCAAAAAGAGCGACTATCGGGTATACTCCATCCGCGGTCTGGACGCGCCGGACGACTATGAATCCATGCGTCAGGCGGTGCGGCGTCGGCTCTCCCACCCCGAATTGACCTATCCCGACCTGTTTTTACTGGACGGCGGCAGAGGACATGTCGCCGCCATCCGCGCCCTGCTTGCGGAGCTTGGGATCGACATTCCGGTGTTCGGCATGGTCAAGGACCAGTATCACAAGACCCGCGCCCTCAGCTCGGACACGGGCGACATCAGCATTGCCCGCGATCAGGCGGTGTTCACCTTCATATATAAGCTCCAGGAGGAGGTTCACCGCTTCACGATTTCCCGCATGAGCAACACGCGGAGCCGCGCCATCCGTCATACGTCGCTGGAGCAGATCCCGGGCATCGGTCCCGCAAAGGCGGCGGAGCTTCTTCGCACCATGGGCACCCTCCGTGCCATCGGTGAGGCGACCGCCGAGGAGCTGCAACGGGTGAAGGGCATCTCCCAACGGGACGCAGAAGCCATTGTCGGGCATTTTCAAAAGAAAAACGGCTCATCACCGTCCGACCGTTCCCAAAATTAATCCCAAATCAGCATAAGAGAGGATCTCACTATGATGCGAATTATTACCGGCAGTGCCAGAGGCACCCGACTGGAAACGCCCGAGGGCACCGAGACCCGCCCCACGGCAGAGCGCGTGAAGGAGGCAGTGTTCTCCATGATCCAGTTCGATCTGGAGGGGAGACGCGTGCTCGATCTCTTCGGCGGCTCGGGTCAGCTCGGACTGGAGGCACTCAGCCGCGGCGCCGCCGTGTGCACCTTTGTGGATCAGAGCCGACAGGCGTCCGAGGTCATCAAGCGCAATGCGCAAAAGACCCACCTGTTCGACCGTTGCCGCATCCTGAATACCGATTGGAGCGCCTATGTACGCGGTCTGCGCGGCAAGGAGCGCTTCGACATCGTTTTTCTTGACCCGCCCTATGCCGCAGGGCTGGTTCAGCCCGCCCTCAAGCGGCTCATCGAAGCGGACGCCCTGGCGGACGGCGCGGTGATCGTCACCGAGCACGGCGACGACACAGCCCCCGAATTTCCCGGGCTTGCCGTGCGCCGTCATGCCCGCTACAGTCACGTGTATGTGACTGTTTACGATAAGCTCCCACAAGAGGAGATCACGGCTTCCGTCCCGTCAGCAGAGCCTGCGGAAGCGGCAGAACAGGAGTGATCGCCATGTCCGAAGTCAATGTGCTCACCGCCGTCGTCCCCGGCTCCTTTGATCCGGTCACCGTGGGGCATCTCGACCTCATTTTTCGCGCCGTGCGCCTGTTTGGCAGTGCCACCGTCCTGATCATGCAGAACCCGTACAAGGGACAGGGTTTTCTTCCCGTGGAAAAGCGCCTCGAAATGCTTCGCTTCGCTGTGCGGGAGCTTCCCGCCGTCAGTGTGGCGGCATATGACGGTCTGCTCGTCGACTACTGCGCCGCCCATCAAGGCGTTTTGGTGAAGGGCGCGCGCACCGCCTCCGATTTCGAGTATGAGGCATCCATGGCATCCATCAACCGTTCGTTTTCGGGCGTGGAGACCGTGATCCTTCCCGCCGATCCTTCCCTTTCCTTTATCTCCTCCACCATGGTGCGGGAGCTGATCCGTTACGGCAAGGATCCCTCTCCCTATCTTCCCGACGGTCTGTCCGCATTTTTGAAATAATAAACGGTCGCATCGGCGACGTATTCCCGAAATTCTGCCCCCGTAAAAACAAAAAGGCTGTAGCAATTCTTCACTGCTACAGCCTTTTTTGCTGTTTATGTGCCGATATCGGCGAAAAGGGACGACCGTTTCACCGATGCCCGTTTTTCCTCAATACAGATTTACTCGGCAAACACCCTCAATGCGGCGGATGGCATCCACGGACTGCGCGGGAATGTCCCCGCTGATCTCCACGATGGTGTAGGCATATTCCTTTTTGGAGCGGTTGAGCATGTTGGAAATGTTGACGCCCTGCTCTGCCAGTGCGGAAGAGATCTGCGACAGCGTGCTGGGAATGTTGTGGTGCAGTACGCAGATACGGTGCTCGCCCGAGTGCGGCATGGAGGCGCTGGGGAAATTGACTGAATTCTTGATGTTGCCGTTTTCCAGATACTCCCGCAGTTCACGCGCACACATCACGGCGCAGTTGTCCTCGCTCTCCGCGGTGGAAGCGCCGAGGTGCGGGATGGTGACCATGCCGGGCTGACCCACGGTCTCAGCGGTCGGGAAGTCGGTGACGTATGCGGCGACCTTGCCCGATGCCAGCGCCTCCTTCATGTCGGCGGCGTTGACCAGATCGGCGCGGGAGAGGTTGACGATGCGGACGCCGTCCTTCATCTTGGCAAAGCTCTCGGCGCAGAACATGTTCTTGGTCTCGGGCGTGGCGGGTGCATGCACGGTGATGTAGTCGGCGACGGCGTAGATCTCGTCGTAGCTTGCCGCCTTGCGCACGGCACGGGACAGGCTCCACGCGCCCTCCACGGTGATGTAGGGGTCATAGCCGACGACGTTCATGCCCAGACTGAGCGCGGCATTTGCCACCATGCCACCGATAGCGCCCAGACCGACCACGCCTAAGGTCTTGCCCTGAATCTCCACGCCGGCAAACTGCGACTTGCCCTTTTCCACAGCCTTCGCCACGTCTGCCACGTCTGCATTTCCCACCAGTGTACGCGTCCACTCCACGCCGCCCACAATGTTGCGGGAGGCAAGCAGAAGAGCGGCGATGGTCAGCTCCTTCACGCCGTTTGCGTTTGCGCCGGGCGTGTTGAACACCACGATGCCGCGCTCCGCGCAGGCGTCCACGGGAATGTTATTCGTTCCCGCGCCGGCACGTGCCACAGCCATAAGGTTATCACCGAATTCCATGGAGTGCATGTCGGCGGAGCGAACCATGATAGCGTCGGGATCGGTGATGTCCGTCCCCACCTCATAGTCGCGGGAATCCAGCTCGTCGGTGCCGACCTTTGCGATTTTATTGAGAAGTAATACCTTTTTCATCGTGTTTCCTGTCCTTTCCGCTCACGCCTTGGGGTGCTTCTGCGCGAAGTCCTTCATGAATTCCACAAGTGCCGCAACTCCCTCATGGGGCATTGCGTTGTAGATGGAGGCGCGCATGCCGCCCACACTGCGGTGTCCCTTGATGTTCACAAAGCCTGCGGCGCCCGCTTCCTTGGCAAACAGGCTGTCCAGCTCGGGATCGCCCGTCACAAAGGTCACGTTCATCATGGAACGGTAGGGCTTTTCGGCAGGCGCGGTGTAGTAGGTCTGGGAATCAAGATACTGATACAGCAGATCTGCCTTCTTCTGATTGCGCTTCTGCATTTCCTCCAGACCGCCGATGCCGAGGATCCACTCAAACACGAGCTTTGCAATGTAGATGCACCAGCAGGGCGGCGTGTTGTACATGGAGTCATTGTCCGCCAGGGTCTTGTAGTCGAACATGACGGGGGTATCGGGACGTGCTTTGCCGATGAGATCCTCGCGCACAATGACGATGGTCAATCCGGCAGGTGCAACGTTCTTCTGCGCACCGGCATAGATCAGACCGAAGCGGGATACATCGACCGGCTCGGACAGAATGCACGAGGACATATCTGCCACCAGCGGGATGTCTCCGGTGTCGGGGATGTAGTTGTACTTGGTACCGTAAATGGTGTTGTTAAAGCAGATGTGCACATAATCCGCATCGGGACGGAAATCGGCACGGGTCAACTGCGGGATATAGGTATTGTTCTTGTCCTCAGACGATGCCGCAATGCGGATGTCGCCGTACTTCTGCGCTTCCTTTGCCGCCTTTTTGGAGAACTGACCGCTCACAATGTAGTCCGCCTTGCCCGAGCCGTTGAGGAGGTTATAGGGAACTGCGGCAAACTGGGTGGAAGCACCGCCCTGCAAAAATAGCACCTTGTAGTTGTCCGGAATATTCATGAGACGGCGCAGGAGCACCTGCGCTTCCTTGATGATGGCATCGTAAACGGGAGATCGGTGACTCATCTCCATAACGGACATGCCCGAGCCTTTGTAGTTCAGCATTTCCGCGGCGGCTTCTTCAAGCACGGGTACCGGCAACATCGAGGGTCCTGCCGAAAAATTGTAGATTCTTTCCATGATGAGTCTCTCCTTCGTAATATGTATAAAAATCGAATGCCGACGCACACCGCGTCGGTGGCAGTCGTAACTGCCGCAGGAATATAATATACATTATATCTTTATTTTTCCGATCCGTCAAGGGGTTTTTGAAGATTCCCGCATTTCGCGCCGCGCTTTGCTTGCGAAATGCTTCCGTATGTATATTTTGCACCGGTTTGCGTTGCCTTGCTTTGCGTTGCGGTTTATACCGTATCGGACTTCTGTGCGGACCGCGTCTGCGCTTCCTCGCGCTTTTTCAGGCTGACATATTCGTGCACCAGCTCCATAGTCTCGGCTTCGCTCAGCAAATTGTCGCAGATGCAGTCGTCGCATTTCATCATGACGCTTGCGCCGTGGATGCGGCACACAAACGGTCGGTTTTCGTATACGGTGCATTTGCCGTCCGCCAGATGCGAGCACTGACCGTCCCACGCGTACCCGCCCATCGCCTTTTCCTCGCTCGGCGAATACTGAATGATGTTCGTACAGCATCGGTAGCAGGAGTCCAAACATCGACTGCCCGGAATCCGCGCATAAATTTCTTCTTTGGTCACGGAGCATTCCTCCTTTCGTCTGTTCCGTCGGATGTCTTTTGCATTATCGTAACACATTTCGTCATTTTTGTCAATAAAATGTTTTTATTGACGAAATGGAAATAATATGGTATCCTATTGCGCAGAGACACACGGCATACAATTCGATCATCATTTCCGCGCCAAGGGACTGTCCCATGAAAAAAGAACTGAAGCAGAAGCGTATCATAGAGAACAACATATTTGCCCTCAAGCTCCTTTTTCGGGCGTGCCCCGCCAAGATCATATACACGGTTCTCACCACTTTTGTGAGCGTCGGTCTGGGTCTGGCATCCCTGTACATCATCCGTTATGCCACAAACACCGCCGAAGCCAACGGCGACTATGTCGGCGTGTTTATCTGGCTTTTAGTGCTGATTGCCGCATATGCGGCGGAGGGGATCATCGGTCAGCTTGCGGGCGTTTACATCACGCCGCGGTTCGATGCGCAAACGAACCGAAGGCTCCGGCGAAGCATTCTCGAAAAAGCGTCAAAATGCGATCTCGAATGCTATGAAAATCCCGAATTTTACGAAAAATACACCTGCGCAATGGTGGAAGGCGCGGGACGGTGCGAAAGCGTCTTTCATTCGGTCATAGAGCTGATCGGCAACCTGATCGAATTGGTCGGCGCAGGATGGATCATTTTTCTTGCAGACCCGTTCATGCTCGTATTTGTGATCCTCCCCTTTGTATTCAGCTTTTTGAAGGCGGGCGGACAGAAAGCCGGCTTTATTCTGCACAACGAAAGGATGAAGGCGGAGCGTCGTGCGGCGTATTCGCTCCGTATCTTTAATCAGAGCAACTGCGCCAAGGAGGTCCGCACCTCAAATATCGCAAAGCCGATCATTACACGGTATCGGGAAGCGATTTCCGATTCCATCGCGATCTATCACAAATACGGAACACGGCTTGCCCTGTACTATGCGTTTGTCAATATTGTGGATATGCTGATCGGTGATTACGGCATCTACATCTACATCGCGTGGCGGGTGCTGGTGTCCCAAACCATGCCGCTCGGTGACTGCTTTGTCAGCGTGATCGCGATCAATGAGGTTCTCGGCTCCGTATATTCCCTCTTGGATTCGGTAATGGAGTTTTACGAACATGCCTTGCACGTCGAAAACATGCGGTTTCTGCTCGACTATCAGCCGAAAATCGCCGAAAATCCGGATGCCCCGTCCGCCCGTGCGGGAGACATTGTATTCGACCATGTGTCGTTTTCCTACTTCGGGTCGGGTGACAATGTGATCGACGATCTTTCGCTGACCGTGCATCAGGGTGAAAAAATAGCGATCGTAGGGCACAACGGCGCCGGAAAAACGACTCTGACCAAACTGCTCCTGCGCCTGTACGATCCGACCGCCGGCTCGATCTCGATGGACGGTACGGACATACGGAACGTCAATCTGCAATCGTACCGCGATCTGTTTGCCACCGTATTGCAGGATTACCGTCATTTTTCCATGTCGGTGAGAAACAACGTCCTGCTCCGACGCGAACAGCCCGGGGACGATGCGTTGGTTACGGATGCCCTGCAAAAAAGCACGGCGGCTTCCTTCGTCGCATCCTACCCCATGGGCGCGGATGCCGTGCTGGATCGCGAATTTGACGATCACGGCGAGGTGCTTTCCGGAGGACAGGCGCAAATGATCTCCATTGCCCATGTTCACGCAAAGGGAAGCCCGATCATCATACTGGACGAGCCGTCCTCGGCGCTCGATCCCATTGCAGAGCAGAAAATGTTTGAAAATATGATGGCGTCCGCCGCAGGAAAAACGGTGGTGTTCATCTCGCACACAATGTCCGCATGCGTCTTAGCGGATCGGATCGCGGTGCTGGATCACGGAAGGCTGATCGAGTGCGGAAGCCATGCCGAGCTGATGGCAAAAAACGGCAGATACGCAACGCTTTTCCGCCTACAGTCCGAGCATTATACCGACAACGGCGAGAACGGAGGGGAAGGCTGACATGAAAACCGGAAATACACTGAAGACGACATTATCCAACAATCTGTTCCTGCTGAAATACCTATGGAAATTTGCCCCCTCCTATCTTGTTCTGGAGGCAGTCAATGCGGTCATACAGGGCTTGTATTCTTCCATTATCAAGGTGTACCATAAAATATATTACGATGCGCTGTCGGAGGGATGGCCCTTCCTTTCCGTGCTTTTCCTGTGCATAGCGGTCTTTGCGATCTATGCATCCGTGGAGCTGTTCCGCGGATATTACATGCAGGTCCTGCGGGAAAGCAAAAAACAAAAGCTGAAGCTGGGAATGACCGTGGATCTGTTTGGGGCGACGCAAAGGGTGGATCTTGCGTGCTATGACGACACCGCGTTTTACAACGATTTCATATGGTCAATGAATAACGGGGACGGACGGGCGATTGCCATGGTGGATTCTCTCATGAAAACCGTCAATCATCTTATCGTACTGGTCACATCGTCCGCCATTATCGCAACCGTCAACCCGTGGATCGCGTTGATGGCGGTGGCGGTTGCCGTCGTATCGCTCCTCCTGAACCGCGGCTCCATGCGACTGTCGGTCAGGAGTAATCTCGCACTGAATCCCCTCACGCGGAAAAGCGCTTATTACGAAAGGATCTTTTCTCAGCCGGATATGGCAAAGGAGGTTCGGATCAGCCATGCTTCGGACGTGATTCTGGACGATTACGAAAAGAACCTCGAGGATATCCGCAAAATGTCGCAGGAGTACGGCAAAAAGGGCTTACGGTTCAATCTGCCCAATACACTGCTCCAAAATCTGATGCAACCCTGCCTGTATATCGTCGTCCTTTATCTGATCATGGTGGCGCACAGTGCTTCCATCGGCGATCTTGCGATCATGGTGACCACGTTTTCTTCGGTTCGGACGCGCCTGTCCGACATACTGGGATCGCTGGCTTCCTTTGAGGAGCATTCCCTGTTTGTGGAAAAGGTGAGAACCCTGTTGGAGTACCGCTCCAAGCTCCGAAGCGGCGACAGACCGGTGCCGGAATTCGACTGTCTTTCGCTGGAGAACGTGTGCTTTGCCTATCCGAACGGCGAAGAGGTTCTGCACAATATCAATATGACGATACGTCGCGGCGAAAGGATCGCCGTGGTCGGATACAACGGCGCGGGGAAATCGACCTTAGTCAAACTGCTCCTGCACTTCTATGAACCGACGTCGGGCGTCATTCGGCTGAACGGAACGGACATCCGTGAATATGACATAGAAGCGTATCGGCACAGTATCGGCTCGGTTTTTCAGGATTTTCAGATCTATGCCCTGCCCTTGGCGGAGAACGTACTCTGCGATGAGGCACAGGACGAGGATGCGGACGCCGTCCGCGCCGCGCTCCGCTCCGCTTCCTTCGGCACGCGGCTTGCACAGATGCCGGACGGTCTGAAAACCGAACTGACACGGGAGTTTTCTAATGACGGCACGAATCTTTCGGGCGGAGAATCACAAAAGGTCGCGCTTTCCCGCATGTTTGTGCATCCCCGTCCGCTGATTCTGATGGACGAGCCGTCCGCGTCCCTCGATCCCGAATCGGAGCATGAGATCAACGAGAATATCCGACGCCTCGGAACAGACAAGACGTTTGTGTGCATTTCACACCGCCTTTCCGCAACGCGCGATGCGGATCGGATCTATGTGTTTGACAGCGGGTATCTGGCGGAGGAGGGCACGCACCGCGAATTGATGTCGCTCGGCGGAAAATATGCGGAGATGTTCGAGGTGCAGTCCAAGAAATATGCATCTCAGGCAGTCTGAGAAAATATCGGCAGGGGTCGGGTAACGACTCCTGCCGATTTCTGCAAATATGGAAAACAGTGCTGACGCACGGCTTCCGATCAGCCCTCTGCGATCTTGAGAAGAACGGAAACTGCGGTTTCCATGCCCTCCGCCGTGACATGCTCAAAGGGACCGTGGAAGGCATAGCCGCCTGTGCCGAGGTTGGGACAAGGCAGACCCATAAAGCTGAGCTGTGCGCCGTCGGTTCCGCCGCGCACCGGAAGAGAGACCGGCTCGGCACCCACGGCGCGGATGGCGTTTTGCGCGCGCTCGACGATTTCAAAGCGCGGCAGGATCTTCTCCGCCATGTTGCGGTACTGCTCGCGGATGACCAGACGAACCGCGTCCGCACCGTACTTCTCGCACAGCACCTTTTTGATATGGCGGCAGGTGTCCAGACGCGCGGCAAAGCGGTTGGCATCGTGGTCGCGCACGATGTACTTCATGACGGCGCGTTCGGGCGCGGCATGCATTTCGCACAGGTGATAGAAGCCCTCGTAGCCCTCGGTGTGCGCGGGTGTTTCGGCGGCGGGA
>USTB01000018.1 GCA_900557635.1 uncultured Eubacteriales bacterium | reverse complement strand
CAAAAACGACGAGGATGTGCTGAATTCCGAATCTTTCCGCACCGAGGCGGAGAACCGCGGAAAAGAGGATTGAATTCATGACATTCGAACAGCGTGCAAAGGAATTGGTCGCGCAGATGACGTTGGCGGAGAAGTGCTCTCAGCTTCGCCACGACGCGCCCGCCATTGAGCGTTTGGGCATTCCCGCCTATAACTGGTGGAATGAGGGTCTGCACGGCGTGGCAAGATCGGGCGTCGCCACCGTGTTCCCGCAGTCCATTGCCATGGCGGCGAGCTTTGACGATACGCTCATGGAGCGTGTGGGCTGTGCCGTATCGGACGAAGCGCGCGCCAAATATAACGAATACCGCAAATTCGGCGACACCGGATATTATATGGGACTGACCTACTGGTCGCCCAACATCAACATATTCCGTGACCCGCGCTGGGGCAGAGGTCACGAGACCTACGGAGAGGATCCGTACCTCACCGGCAGAATGGGCGCGGCATACGTCCGCGGTCTGCAGGCCGCCCCCGCCTATACCTATCGGAAATTAGACGCCACCTTAAAGCACTATGCGGTGCACTCGGGACCCGAGGCATCCCGTCACGGCTTCAATGCCACCGTGAATCAGAAGGATCTTTGGGAGACCTATCTGTGGGCGTTCCGTTACTGCATCGAGCATTCCCATCCCGCGTGCGTCATGGGCGCTTATAACGCGGTCAACGGAGAGCCGTGCTGTGCCTCGCCCGAGATGCAGGGGAATATCCTGTACGGAAAGCTGGGCTTTGACGGCTACTTCGTATCCGACTGCGGCGCCATTGCCGACATCACCGACAGCCACCACCGCAACGACAGCTATGCGCAAAGCGCGGCGGATGCGCTGAAAAACGGATGCACCCTGAACTGCGGCTCGGCATATCAGGCGCTCCTGTCCGCCGTTGCGGCTGGACTGGTCACGGAGGACGTGGTCACCGCCGCCGTGGAAAAGCTCTTCACCTCCCGCTTTGCTCTGGGCATGTTCGATACCGACTGCAAGTACGATAACATTCCCTACGACACCGTGGACTGCCGCGCGCATCGGGAGCTGAACCGCCGCATGGCGCAGGAATCGGTGGTACTGCTGAAAAACAACGGCATTCTGCCGCTGAAGAACAGTCCGGATCTGACCATCGCCGTCATCGGCAACAACGCCGACCGCCGCGAGGTGCTCTTGGGCAACTACAACGGAACGCCCTTTGAGGCTGTCACCCCGTTTGACGCCTTCCGTCAGCGGTTCGCGGGACAACTGTACTACGCCGTAGGCTGTCACACGGTGTTGGAGGAGGATCCGACCACCTATCTGGAGCACCCGCTCCGCGAGGCGGTCATCGCCGCTCAAAAGTCGGACGTGGTGGTGATGTGCATGGGCATCGACCCGTCCATCGAGGGCGAGCAGGGCGATGCATATTCCCTGTTCGGCGATTCGGGCGACAAGCGCTCTCTGGAATTCCCTGCATCGCAAAAGAAGCTGTACGAGGCGATACGCGCAACCGGAAAGCCCATCATTTTCGTCAACATCAGCGGCAGTGCCATGGCGCTGGGCGATCAGGACGAACACTGCGCGGCAGTGGTTCAGCAGTTCTACCCGGGCGCACAGGGAGGAAACGCTCTGTTTGACGTGCTGTTCGGCGAGGTCAACCCCAGCGGACGTCTGCCCGTCACCTTCTACCGTTCGGACAGCGATCTTCCCGATTTTTCGGATTATTCCATGGAGAACCGCACGTACCGTTACTTCACGGGCACGCCTCTGTATCCTTTCGGCTACGGTCTGAGCTATACCCGCTTCGCATGCGACACGCCCAAGGTGCGCCGCGAGGACGGCGGCTATGCCATCACCGTGACCGTCCGCAACACGGGCGATCGGGAGGGCGCGCTGGTCGTCCCGCTGTACGCAACGGTGAAAAACGCACCGTGCCGCGTGCCGATCTGCTCTCTGGTGGATTTCACCCGCGTGGAGCTGACCCCGGGCGAGGAACGGATCGTCTACTTCCGTCTTGAGGATCGGGACGTCTCCTATGTGGACGAAAGCGGTACGTTCTGCGTGCCGGAGGAGGTCGTTTTCTCCACCGAAATTCCGAAATAACGGCAAAAAAGCAACCCAAATTACGCGCACGAGCGTTTTTGGTTTTGCATCATACACTAATTTGACGGCGGTATCCCGAGAAAACCGCCGTCTTTTTTTGTCTCTTCTTTGCCGTATGCGGAATATATGCAGGCGGGAAGCCATTATTTCATAACATTGCGGTCTGCAACATCCGCAAAAAAGCGACTTTGTCGTACTTTGTCGAAAGAAAATGTTCACATTTTAGTTGACATTTTTCATATATTCATTTATAATATTCTCATGAGACCGTTTCATTTTTTACACATTTTGGAGGAAAACGACATGAACAGACTGCATTCGACCGGAATTGCCGTTCTGTTGCTCTCTGCCCTGCTTCTGTCGGGTTGCCGCTCGCACGAAGCCGACATCCCCGAGGGCGATACCCCCCGTGCAGACCGAAAGTGCCGCACCCGAAAGCAAGACACCTTCCCATCGTTCACATCCGGCAACACACTGTGACAAATCTCTCAATTCTATCTCTGTGAGGATATTGATATGAAAACATCGAATCGAATCGTTCCGATACTCCTGCTTCTCAGTATTCTGCTACTGTTCTGCGCCTGCGGGCGGCAAGTAACGCAGGATGAGACCCCCGCCGATCCCCAGTTCCTGTGGGACGGTACCGTCGCCACCGCCTTTGCGGAAGGAAGCGGGACAAAAGAGGATCCGTATCTGATCACAAACGCTGAGGAATTTGCGTATTTCGCCCATCGGGTTAATTACGTGAAGGGATATCAGGATAAGGTCTATTCGCTGATGAGCGATGTTGACCTGAACCATATCGACTGGATCCCCGTGGGCAACCGCACACTGCCGTTTTCCGGCAGCTTTCTCGGCAACGGTCACACCGTCAGCAACCTAACCGTTACCCGCGGCGTAACGTTTGAGAAGCCGTACGTGCTCGCAAGAGCACAGCGATATGCCATGGGGATGTTCGGCAACTGTGCCAATGCGGTGATACGGGACCTGCGCGTGGACGGCGCCAGAATCGTTGTGACATCGGTGCCGCAATGGTATGACACGGCAATCGGGATCATAGCGGGAAGCTGTCACGCGGATGCCGTATCGGAAATATCCGGCATCAAAATTACAAATTCCGAGATCGTTACCGAATTCGAACCAAACGAATGGGGTCAGGCGGGCGGCGCGCTGAATATCGGCGGCGTTTGCGGCGAGATCACGACCACGGGCGAATCCGGAAGCTTTACGGCGCGGGGAATCCAGGTCGATGTGAGTATCACATATCGAGCGGACTGCCATTCCGTTAACACGGTCGGCGGCATTTTCGGAAGCGTTGTCCCCGCACAGTCGGTTCACATTACCGATTGCGCCAACTATGCAACCGTCAATCTCATCATCAGGAGCAACAACCGATACTGGAATGATGTGGGTGCCATCGGCTCCGCGATCCGGTGCGGGGGCAATATTGAGATCAGCAACGTATTTTCAAAGGTGACGCTGTGTCTGAATATCGGTCCGGAGCTAAAGCTCTCCCCGCTGTTCCGCGCCAATGCTGTCATCGGCTCCATGTATTTTTACGGTCAGGGCAGTTCGGCGGAATACCGCCTGAGCAACCTGTTCGGCTATGTGGAACAGACCGATGCAAACAATCCCAAAGCCAGAGCTGAAATCCGCTCCGTATACGAATCCCTCAATCAGGTCTCGTCGGAAAACTGCATCGGCGCTGTCTCCCTGCCAGACGGGCACGGCTTCGATCCCGCAATCTGGGATCTGAGCGACCTCTCACACCCCAACGTTAAGTGACGCGCAAACCGAATATATCTTTATTCAGATATCTAATAAAAAGAGGACTTTCATCATGAGACATACCACGCGCATCACCGTCACCCTCTTGCTCCTGTGCGGCATCATTCTGTCGGGCTGTCAGTCAAACGACAACGGCAAACCCGCCGACGTGACCGCACCGGAACAGTCTGTTACCGCGCCGCAGGAAAGCGGCGAAACCGCGAAATCCGAAGATGATCCCGATCCCGTCATCCAAACCGTCACCGATATCCCGGGAGTCACAGGCTACGAGGAAGCCACGGGCACCGTGATTTCCGATCTTGAGCTGTCAAGCGGCGTAGAATTGAAGCCGTTCAAAACGATGATCCGCCTTCTGTCCTCCTACACGCGCGAGCACGGCATCGAGCTTCACGCCATACGCTTTGACGGCGTTTCCCTCGCGGTAACGGCAACGGACAAGGGTCTTGCCGCCGTTTCCGTCACCTCCAATAACGCCACACTGACCCCGGACACGCCCATCGACATTCTCGGCGAAGGGGAAAACGATCGGTGCTTTTCCATTGTCACAAGTCAATACAGAACCGTGGTGAGTACGGAAAACGGTCCGCGTCACTACTTTTTGGAGAACGGCAAGGTAACCCTGCAGGATTTTTCGGGCAACACCGGCAAAGACTTCCGCGTCTTTTTTGCCCGCGACGATTCCGGTTATCTGAGATATCTGCGATACCCCGATAAATATTTGAAGTATACCACACCCGAGGAATGGATCTTCTGCTGTAAAGGATTCGACGAGGGATACTGCGAAGAGGGGTCGGCGTTGGTCGGCGAATATATGTGCAAAAAATACGTCACCATGGAAAGCCACCGCGAAGCCATGGAGCAGGCGTTCGAGGCAAAAAAGGACAGCGCGGGAACTGTCACCGCCGCAAACGGAACCAAGTGCAAGACTCTCACGGAACTGTTTGAACAAAATCCCTCATCGGAATCGTTTTATCTTGAAAGAACACTTAACCTTTCGAATTTCATGAACGAGGAACAGATCCACGCCTACCGTCTGGCAACAGAGGTGCTTAATGGGGAAAATATGGCAAACAAATTTGATATTCTGCATATCCTCGCCCGCTATATGGACGGAACACCGTCCGACGGAAGCAGCATTGATGAAGAAATAGACGAATACCTGAAGAATTTCAGTTATCCGGACGGCATTGAAATTTCACTCAGCAAAAACGGTTACGGCTATTCGGCGGTAAAGAGCATTTACCATACAATGAAGGATCTTCGGGAATTCCTCGGTCAGGCATACACCGATGATTACTGTGACCGATGCCTTGACGACGATGCATTATTCATTGAAGAAAACGGATATCTGTACTATATTTACCCGGGATTGGGCACTCCCCGCGAAT
Organism: uncultured Eubacteriales bacterium; assembly: GCA_900557635.1. The sequence goes on along the minus strand of USTB01000018.1, from coordinate 5,155 downwards.
ATACAGGACGGGATAACGACACCTACCTCCTGTTATATCAGGATGAAAACGAGCTTCGCTTCCTTCGCGTCATGCATATGATGGACCGATATGACACCCCCATACAGACCATCCGCGAATACTTTGGCATTACCGTCATGAAGAAAACCGATGCCGGCTGGCGCGTTGACAACTTAAGCGGATTTTGATCCCGACCGATAAACTGTGCTATCTATATAAATATAAGGAGAAAAAACATCATGAAACATCGTTCCCGCATCACCGTCCCTCTCCTGCTCCTGTGCGCCGCGCTTCTGTCCGGCTGTCAGACAAACAGTAATGACACGCCCGCCGACGTCACCACACCGGAGCAGTCCGTCGCCACACCGCAGGAAAACACATCCACCTCCGACAAAATCACAGAAACGAACAGCCCTGTCGAACCGGAGCAGATCCCGCAACCGCCGAAGGAATACCGAGAGCTTCTTGCTCTTCGCAACAAGGTAGCACAATACGCAGAACAGAACGGCGAGGATGAAATCGCTCTGGACTATAGTGACGCGTTTGCGGAAGCATGCGCCAAAGCGTGCGAAACGGACAATCTTGATTTAGTCAAAGCCCTGCTTCATTCCCTCAAGGTAGAAGCCGAAAGATTAAGAGAAAATAATGACGAAGGATTATATAATGAAGCGATCGGACACGCAAGAGCAGGCTATGCCCTTCTGGATATGAACGGCGACGAAAAGGACGAATTGATTTTCATGACGGAGAACCACGATCTGATTGCCGTATGCATGATTCAGAACGGAGAATACATCTTTCCACAGCCTGATCATTGTAGCCACCGCAAAAAATATGTTGCAACCATAACCCAAAACGGTGCCGTTTATTACAACTGGTATCAAAACGGCGACTATTACGGCAACGAATATGTCCGCCTGAACACCGAAGGCTCGTGGGATCAGTTGTTTTCTGTCCGCCACACCTACCATGAAGCCGAGGGATTTGATCCCTACACCTGCGACGATCCCGAGCTTTACGCCGCCATGGAGTTTTATCACATACAGATAAACGGAGGGGAGCCGTACGAGTTGACAAGCGAGGAATATTCAGCCGTGTGGCCGTATGTCATAATATACACACGGGATTTCCGGAGTCAAAATACAAAAATCGTCTTCATTCCCTTTGAATAATCATATCAGAACATAAGAATTCAGCGCACAAAACGGAAGGATTTTACCCATGGAGTATTCGCAGTCGCAAAAATCAGCACCGAAAGGATCATTCAAAAAGACATTTACAAAAATTCTGATCATCCTTCTTTCCGTATTTTTCGTCTTTGAAGCCGCTTGGGCGGCACTTTGGATGTATCTGTCTTATTTCATCTCGTTCACATGGGAATATAAGATAGAAAACTTCCTGAAATACAAAGCGGACTTTGAGTCGGTAAAGGATGAATGCCTCAATTACATCAGCACCCATCCCAAAACGGGCGAAAACCCGACCTTTTGGTATTCGGGGACGGAAAGCAACCAACTGTTCGTAAACGGAAATCTCGTGATCGAAAACGAAAGAACAAGAGAACATCTGAAATGCGCCGCGCAGGCGTTTCCCGCGAAGAATGCGTACTTCTCATTCATCAAGGCGAAGGACGGACTCCTGTTTTTCGGCTCGGAAATTGACGATTACCAAATGGTCTACCTGCCGGATACAGAGCCGTTGACAACTCTGACAGACATGAAGGAATATTCTGTCCGAAAAGCCGCGAACGGTTGGTATCACATGGCATACACAAATCAGGGGATCGGAGGAATTCCTGCACCGATTCTTGTACGCATGTTTCTCTCTCAGTAATGTAAAACCGCGCAAAGCCGATCGGGCAACATGCATGATCACCGAAGCCGCCCCGCATCCTCTTCAACACAAACCATAACACGAAAGGGAGATATCACCATGAAATCTACCGCCCGCATCGTCATCGCTCTCCTGCTCCTGTGCGCCGCAGTTTTGTCGGGCTGTCAGTCGAGAGATAACGGCAAGCCCGCCGACGTCACCACGCCGGAGCAGTCCGTCACCACGCCGCAGGAAAACACGGCAACACCCGATCCCGATTCACCGTGGACCCTCTCTGACAAATCAGACATTCGGATCGGAGACAAAACCTATTGCGCCACCTCATATTACCAAGCGAGCATAGGCACAGAACCGCTCCGAAAAATCGTTATCGCGCCGTCCGATTCTCCCGAAAGCAAAACCGAAATTCAGCTCGGCGCTCCGCAAGGCACCATAGAACCGTTGCTGTTTTCCACAGACGTAAATTTCGACGGCTTCCCCGATCTTTTGGTTTTGGACTTCACCAGTGCATACGGAGACAACTACACTGCAATTGTCTGGGATAAAGAAGAGCAGAATTTCGTCCGAACCTACGGCTTTGAAAAAATAACGAATTTTACCTTGGTCGACAACGGCGAATACATTTTGGGCAAACGCGGCGGGGATATGTCGGAGCATTACTCGATCTCCGTGTACAACGCCGTAGACCACGCCTTTGTGCGAACCAATTATCTCCGTTTTACGTTCCCGTATGACGGCGAAGAGAACATCTCGGTTTTCGAAGAGCATGTTATGGGTTGCAAGGTCCAAACCGATGATTTCACAGTGCCCGATGACGACGCTTTCCGCGAAAACCCAAAAATTCAGCCCTATTACGAAGCCGGCTCCACCTGGGACTTGAACGCAGAGAGATGGAACGCTTCCCAAGAGCAGGATCAATGGCACGAGAGAGCGGAACAAGCCGCCGACATATACGCCACCGCCAAATAATCATAACCATCATTCCGCGCATTTCCAACACAAATCATAACACGAAAGGGAGATATCACCATGAAACCTACCGCCCGCATCGCCATCGCTCTCCTTCTCCTGTGCGCCGCCGTTTTGTCGGGCTGTCAGTCGAGAGATAACGGCAAGACCGCCGACGTCACCACGCCGCAGGAAAGCGCGTCCGCTTCCGACCGAACCACAGAGCCGACCCCATCCTCCGACAGCAACTCCCCTCAGCCGGATGAAAACGGCGTCGACCTGACACAGTGGCTCTATTCCGACACCGTTGATGTGAAAAACAGCGAGGGAACGTATCGCATTTCGGCATACTATCACACAAATGAATACGGGGAAAGCGATAAATTTTTGATCGCATACTCGCGCGAGGGTGCGTCCGATTCCACCGTCATCCTCACGATCCCCTCCATTGGGGACTATGAGCCTTCAAAAACGAAGCCCGTGCTGTTTGTACAAGACGTCACCTTCGACGGCGAACCGGATGTTCTGATGGCGGGAACCGAGATAGGCTACGGCGGGTATCACTTCTATCCGCTTGTGTGGGACGCGAACGAAAAAAGCTTTGTACATGCGGCAGGCTTTGCCACCAGAACCGGCTTCATTCTTGACGAGGAGAACCGTTGCATCCTGTGGGGAGCCTCTCGTTCACAGATCGTGGAACACGAAATATTCGTCTATAACGAAGAGGAGCACCGCTTTGTCCTCCGCCGCCACTTGATCTGTTCCCCCGAGGATTCCGAAGAGGGTAACTCGAATCTGGTCGTGGAGGAATATAACTATGAAGTCGGAGAGACACCGATCAAGAAAATCGTGGTTCCGTCCGGTGCCATGACAAATGAGGGAAAGACCGATCAAACGGCAGAGTATTTCGGCGCCGACTCCGTGTGGAATCTCAATTCCGACCGCTGGCGTTCGTCCATCCCCTTTGAGGAATGGCATCAAAAGATCCGCGAAAAGCAGTGACCGCACCGTCGCCCGTCATAACCGGCATGGGGAACGGGGCAGGAATTGTCCCGCTCCCCATACACCAAAAACGGTCGCATGGCGTCGGCACATCCGACACTGCACACACCGTCCGATTCAGAAAGGAGATATCACCATGAAACCTACCTCCCGCATTGCCATTGCTCTCCTGCTCCTATGCGGCGCTCTTTTGTCCGGCTGTCAGTCAAACAACGGCAAGACAGCAGATGTCACCACGCCGCAACCGTCCGTGACCGCGCCGCAGGGATCTGACCCCGAGGATCGCCCGATCCCCGACAGCAACCTCACCGTTTCCTACAAAGACAAATGCATTCGCGTCACAGACACAAACGAAATCACGATCCGCTTTTTGTCCGTACCGTCGGCAGAGGCTGAAAAGATCGCAGACGCAGACGGGCAGATCCCCGTGGAATGCGGCGACGCTGTCCTTTTGGTAAGCTGTGAAGCCGACGAAAACGGACAGGCAAGCTGGCTTCTCCGCGAGATCAAAGCGAAAGGGCAAGTCTACACCTTCCGCACGCCCCTTCCGATCTCCGGTAACGTCACGGTCAACGCTTTTTCGTCGGACATCGGCTTTGTCTTTTCACAGATAAACGGGATTTACAGCAACAACCTGATCTTTACAGACAGCGACATCATCCGTTTTCCCGAGGTCGGCAACCCCGACACCTTTGACGAACAGACATATCGGCCCATTCTCCTGTCGCGCGGAAGCGGCAACACCGTGCATTACCGCCAAACGATCGCAGAATATCTGTATTCCCAAGTCGCCGACGAATTCGCCGAATACATCACGTCGCGGGATGAAATCGCTTTTGAAGAAGGCACCTTGACCGTAACCGACGGAAACCCGACCCTGTTATGCGATCACAAAATCACCGTAGAGGAATACTTCGCCGAGCAAGGCAGTTCTTTGGAGCAGAAATTCTCCGAATTGCAGACCGTTCCCTCCCATTGTACCGGATTGGAGGAGCTGTTCCTCGCTAACCGGGATGTCCTGGACATTGAGAAAGAGCTGACCGACATGTTATCGGAAATGGGTATCGACATAAACGCTCAGCCTCAGCCCGTTTCGCTGAAAGCGGAAAAAGCCGAGGAATTTACCAAACGGATCAATGCCGCATATCCCAACGCTCTTTCCGCGCCGTGGTCTGTGCTCGACAACCTGCACGGGCTTGCACGTATCGTTTACGATTCCATGCCCCATGATTTGGCATCTCATTGATATAAGACACACTCCGTTTGAATCCGCGTGCCGTCTTTTCCCCGCTCGCCGTCATGTATACTGCACAGAGGCGGACACTTGTCGATTTCGGTCGAACGATTCTGCAAACCGCATCATTGACTTTTA
>USTB01000017.1 GCA_900557635.1 uncultured Eubacteriales bacterium | reverse complement strand
GCGCACCGCCGTGTTTTTATCCGCCACCACACATTGCAGGGACGCGCCCCTGCCCACGACCGCATTTTCAAACAGGACGGAATCCCGCACGCATGCGCCCTCCTCCACCCGCGCGCCGCGGAAGAGGATGCTCCCCTCCACACTGCCGAGTATCGTACAGCCGTCGGCAATGAGACAGTTTTTCGCGCTTCCCGTGGTATATACCGTGGGCGGCGAATTGTGTACCTTGGTGTAAATGGGACGGTCGGCGGCGGAAAACAGCGCGGCGCGGAAATCGGCGTCCCGTAAAAGACGCATCTCCGTACGATAGTATTCCGCAAACGAGCGGATCAATGCGACGGGCGTCTCCACGGCATACGCCCGAATATCCATGTGCCGCACGTTTCTTTGCAGGATGTCGCGGGTAAAGCTGTCGAAATTGTGGGACACGGCATCGGTCAAAAGGGCGCAGAGCAGATTCTTTCCCATAATCCACACATGCATGGACACATCGTGATACCCGTCCAGTTCTTCGGCGGATACCACAATGTCCGTGACCCTGCCCTCACCGTCCGACACCACGATCTGGGTCTGTCGGGCAGTATCGGGAGTCAGACAGACCCGCTTTACCGCCATGGTGATGTCGGCGCCCGACGCCGCATGCGCACGGAGCATCTGTGCCAGATCGAGGTTGGCAACCGTGCCGCAGTCGCTGAGCACCACATAATCCTCGCTCAGCTCGCCGATGGAATGCCGCACCCCCTTCAGCGCCTCCAGGCGGGTGCTGTACAACGAATTGGCGCGGCTTGCATATGCCGTGATATAGGGCGGCAGGATAGTGACCCCGCCCGAGCGGCGCGCCAGATCCCAGTCCTTGCCCGAGCCGATGTGATTCATGAGGGACAAATAATTGTAGTGCGTGATCACGAGAATGTCGGAAATACCCGCATTAACCATGTTGGAAAGCGGAAAATCCACCAGTCGGTAACGGCAGGCAAAAGGGATGGAAGCCATGGTGCGCACACGGGTCAATTCGGTCAGATCACGATCATGGAGATTGGAGAAAATGATTCCGGCGGCTGTCACAGCAGTGCTCCCTCCTTTTCGGTCGCGCTCCCGTCCGACGCAATATGTGCGGCAAGGTACGCGCCGTCAATGACGCACGGCTCCCCGCCGCCCTTGCCGCGCGGCACGCCCTCAAAGGTGTGTGCGGGAATTACGGTGTCCTCGGTCACAACGGCATATTCCACATGCGCACCCTTTCCGATGCGACAGCCGTCAAAGATCACGCAGTCGCGCACCACGGCGCCCTCCTCCACGGTCACACCGTTGAACAGGACGGAATGCTCCACCGTGCCGAAAATCTCACAGCCGTCGCTGACGATCGCATTCCGCAGTACGCCGTCCGCGCCGATGAAGTGTGGCGGATGAGCATAATTGCGCGAAAAAATGCGGAAAGAGGGGTCGTTCACCGAAAAGGCGGGATGCTCCCCCAAAAGATCCATGTTGGCGTTCCAGTAGCTCTCCACGGTGCCCACGTCCCGCCAGTAGCCCGAAAACGGATAGGCGTACACCGACACGCCGCCCGCAAGCATGGCGGGGATCACGTTTTTCCCGAAATCGTTCTTGGAGGCGGCATCGTGCGCGTCCCGCTCCAGCCATTCCTCCAGCACCGCCGTGTTGAACAGGTAAATGCCCATGGAGGCGGTGGTATTTTGGGGATGCGCGGGCTTTTCCTCAAAGGAGATCACCCGTCCTCCGCCGTCGGGCGCGGCATTGAGGATACCGAAGCGGGATGCCTCCCGACGCGGCACCTCGATGGAGGCGATGGTGCAGTCAGCACCGCGCTCCCGATGAAACGCAAGCATCTTCCGATAGTCCATCTTATAAATGTGATCGCCCGACAGGATGAGCACCCACTCGGGGCGGTAGCGACGGATAAAATGGAGGTTTTGATAAATAGCGTTCGCCGTCCCGCGGTACCAGTCGGCGCGACCCTTGCCCTGATACGGCGGAAGGACGGTCAGCCCGCCGCGCTCCCGATCGAGATCCCACGGCTGTCCGTTTCCCATGTACTCGTTGAGCTTAAGGGGCTGGTACTGTGTGAGCACGCCCACGGTGTCGATGCGGGAATGAATGCAGTTGGAGAGGGGAAAATCAATGATGCGGTACTTGCCGCCGAACGGAACGGCGGGCTTTGCGAGATGCGATGTCAGACTGCGCAGGCGGCTCCCCTGCCCGCCCGCAAGCAGCATGGCAATGCAGTCCTTTTTCTGATATCCGGTCATGCGTCGGAATCCTTTCTGTTCTGCCGTGACCCGCACGGCGAGACTGCGGCGCGATTCGCGCCGTTCATGCTCTCCAATTATAACGCGCGCGCCCTGCACAAACCATCGAATTATGGGTCCGCGCGCCAATTTTGTTCGGCACAAAAAGACAAAACCGGCAAAAGCCGGCTTTGCCTTCGTGTTTTTTCGCGTCCGCAGTCACCCCTTCGACCGCTTTTTTGCCGTCGGTTTTTTCCCCGTTTCCCGTTTATGATCCGTTTCGTGTTGTTTTTCCGTTTCGTATTTGCGCCGCGTGGCTTCGCCGCCCCGAAGGTGGCGCTCTGCCTTGTTGCAGTCCAAAAGCCGCTTTGTCTTTTGCGCCAGTACGCGGTCAATTTTCGGCAGCTTCACCGTCACGTCCTTATGTACCGTGGATTTGCTGATTCCGAATTCCTTTGCCGCCGCCCGTATGGTGGTGCGGTTCTGCAAAAGATACTGTGCCAACAGTACACATCGTTCACGGTTTTCTTTGTCCCATGTCAGCAAGTTCATCATCTGCCTTCCGTATTCCGCCTGCGCGCACGGCACCGTGAAGGCCGTTTCGTGGTTGTCGGTGTTGTTCTGCACCATCTGGGGGAATTGCAGCTTGCGGACAAAGGCCTCCGACATGGGCATACAGATCAGGCCCTTGCCGTGGGTGGCCATGAAGTTGATGTTCTCCGTGGTGGCAAACTCGGCGGCGCAGATGAAATCGCCCTCGTTTTCACGGTCGGGGTCGTCTGTGACCAGAATGATCTTCCCCTGTCTCAGATCCTCCAGTGCTTCGGGAATGGTATTGAAATTCATAGTAAAAACTCCTTATTAAAAGCCGCAGCGCAGCAGCATTTCTTTTGTGAGGGTGCTTTCGTTTGCGGGGGTATGCGGTTTCGTTTCTTCCGGACGCAGCAGCTTTTCTATGTACTTGCCCACCACGTCGGTCTCCAAATTCACCGGGTCGCCCTGGCGCCGCTGGCTCAGATTGGTCTGGGCCACCGTATGGGGGATGGTGGACACGGAAAAGCCCTCGCCGTCCACGGCGGCCACCGTCAGGCTGATGCCGTCGATGGTGATGGAGCCCTTTTCCACCACATAGCGCAATATCTCCGGCCCCGCGTGGACGGTGTACCAGACGGCGGTATCGTCCCGGCGGATGTCGGAAATGTGTCCGACACCGTCCACATGGCCTGCTACGATATGCCCGCCGAAGCGGCCGTTGGCGGCCATGGCCCGTTCCAGATTGACCACACTCCCCGCCGTGAGTCCCGCAAGGGACGAGCGGTTCAGCGTCTCGTGCATCACGTCCGCCGAAAAGCCATCGGGAAAAAGTCGGGTCACCGTCAGGCAGATGCCGTTCACGGCAATGCTGTCTCCGATCCGGGTCCCCTCTAAAACGGTTTTCGCCTGGATCGTCAGGACGGCGGAGTGCTGCCCGCGCTTGATGTTCTTGATCGCTCCGACTTCTTCTACGATTCCTGTGAACACGGATATTCCACCTCGCTTTCTATCAGAAGATCCTCGCCCAGCCGTTCCAAACGGCTGTTTTTCAATCGGAAGGCATTGGTCGGAGCGGGGACGCCCACGCCCTCCACGGGGGTTTTCGCGTCCCTTCCGCCGAACAGCTTCGGGGCGATATACGCCTGCACCTGCTGCACGATGCCGCATTCCAGCGCGGCCCAGTTCAGCGTTCCGCCGCCCTCCAGCAGGATGCTGTCGATCTGTTCCCGCCCCAGCCGCTCCATGAGCTGCCGGAGATCTACATGGCCGTTTTCCTCATTCAGGCAGAGCACCTGGCACCCGGCCATCCGGTAAACCGCCTGTCTTTCTGGGTCGGTGCAGCAGGTGGCGAGGATGGTCGGGATCTGGTCTGCGGTAGTGACCACCTGCGCCTGCGGCGGCGTCCGCAGATGGGTGTCGCAGATGATGCGAACGGGGTTTCGCCCGTTCTCCATACGGCAGGTCAGGAGGGGATCGTCCGCCAATACCGTGCCCACGCCTACCATGATGCCCCGGAACCGGTGGCGCTGCTGCTGGACATGGCGCCGGGCCGTCTCGCCCGTGACCCATTTGGATGCACCCGTATAGGCCGCGATCTTGCCGTCCATCGTCATGGCGTATTTCATAGAAACGAAGGGCCGCCCGGTGGTGATGTAGTGGAAGAAGATCCTGTTCAGCGCGTCACATTCCTCCCGCAGAACGTTTTCCGTCACCTCCACGCCGTGAGACCGCAGGATCGCCACGCCCTTTCCCGCCACCAGCGGATTTGGGTCGGCGGAGCCGATCACCACCCGGCGGATGCCGGATGCCAGGATCGCATCCACGCAGGGCGGCTGCTTTCCGTGGTGGCAGCAGGGCTCCAGCGTCACATACATGGTGGCTCCGGCGGGGTCGGCGGTGCAGGCTGCCAGCGCGTTCCGCTCCGCGTGGGGTTCCCCGTACCGCTCATGCCAGCCCTGTCCGATGACCGCGCCGTCCTTTACGATCACGGCGCCCACCATGGGATTGGGCGCCGTCCAGCCCCGGCCCCGTTCCGCCAGCGCCAAGGCCAGACGCATAGATTCCGCATCGTTCATACTGTTACCTCCAAAAGAAAAAGCCCTGAACGAATCGTTCAGGGCAAGACAGAAAATCACAAGTATCCTTGTGTAAAAGCAAAGCTCCGGAATGTAAACACATCCCAGAGCAACTTCCATAGACGCAAAGCAGTCCCCTGCGTTGCGTTGTCATCTTCTTTCATCCAGACTGTACTGTCGGCTTCGGAGTTTCACCGAATCATGCCTTGCGGCTCGTGGGCTGTACCACCGGTAGGGAATCACACCCTGCCCTGAAGACTTTCTATTCAATTACGATGGAAGTATAGCACGGCGACAGGTGGATTGCAAGACCATTTTGCAAACCGGGACAAAACCGGGACGGTCAGACTTTCTGGGCGGGAGGTTCTCATGGTGGGATGGCTGGTATACCTTGGCAAACGGGAATTTCCCGTTGACCCACGCCGTGACCCACGAACAGAAAAACCGGGGCGGAAACAGTGGAACAGAGCGTATCTACGGGTATGGAAATCCCGCGGCAAACCCGCTTAACACCACTGAAAGCCCACGGAAGGCGTCCCTATCGAATCTTAGAAGAAATCGGCACAATGTCTACCAGGCAGTTACGAGAACGGAAATGCTTAAAATACTTGGTTTCCGTTTCCTTGCCCTCGCAGATGATATAAATGATAGGTCTACGCTTACGGCGACTGCCTTTATTGGGGTCGTATTCCTTTCTCATTCCTGCCATAAGCCGTCACCTCCGATAAACGGAATCGCACCAAAGCGTCCTTGCAAATACCCCTTGCGGATGTTCTCACCCTTTCTCGGAGAGAAGGACGCCAGCGAATACAACTCAGTCGCACAGGACTTCTCATCCTTTTCCGCAAACCATATCTGATCTCTGCGGAAGAAGGTAAGATCAAGCAGCATAGCATCATGCGTCGTAAACAGAAGCTGTGCTCCCTCTGTGTTGATCGTATTGTCCTGAACCATCTCGATCAGCCGCTTTGTCAGGAGCGGATGCAGACTGTCCTCGATCTCGTCAACGACAAGCAGTGCGCCGTTCTCCAGCGCTTGCAGCCAGCCGCCGATACGGGAGAAAAATCGTTGTGTTCCGGACGACTCCTGATCCATAAGGAGCTGAAAGTGTTCCACACTGCCATCCGCACCGATGACTCGGTGCGTGGTTGTAATGACCGGGGCCTTGCCGGAGATGTTCTTGACGGTCACATCGGAAATACCGAGGTCTGCAAGCAACAGTTCCTTCAGGATACGAGCCTTCTTCTCATCGACGCTGACGATCTGCGCGACCGTTTCCGAAGTAGCCGGTGCTTCCTCCATCAAGAATGTCAGCTTTTCCAAGAACCACTTGTAGGCGTTTTCCGTTTGCGGCAAGTTCCAGTCATTTGAGGAAACAAGATACAGCTTATTATCCGGCGTGCGGTTACTGAGTGTGATTTGCTCATTAACATTCTCACGGAATTCGTATGCGCCGTTTTCTCTTGAGAAAATCAGTGCCTCGCGCCCGTTCGGCCAATGGTATAGATACTCCGTATAGATCTTCTTGGCATCAAAAGAAAAGCCGTAAGCATACCGAACACCTTGATAAATGAACACGACCTCAAAGGATGTAGGCACTGTGGTGTCACCAAACGGTTCCCATGGCAATTTTTGTCCCTTGGATATTTTGGCCGCTTCTCCGACGACCATATCCTTCATCGTCATCAGTGCGTGCAGCACATTACTCTTGCCGGCGGCATTCGCTCCGTAAATAGCAATAGCCGGTAAAAGTGCTCTCTTTTCGTCCGGGTGCAGCAGATAAGACTCCAAAGACTTATCCTTTGAAGCGGCAAAACTGATCACCGCGCTATCCTTGATAGACCGGTGGTTTTCAATCGAAAACTGTATAAGCATAAGCGGATACCTCCATCCACAGTATAGTTTCTCCATTCTTCGCCTATATTATAGCAGTTAAAATAGTCTGTGTCAATATTTATATCTTGTTTTTGCAGAAATAATGCAAAAACAGATGATAAAATTATTCAAGCGGCAGCGGTTATAATTTAGCCATAGGAAAACTGATGGGAAAAATATCTGATAATGGATCGGCTCCTCTGCGCCCTTGCCATATACTATAAACGAGATTATCATAAGTTAATTTATCATATGAGGACACCACAACCGAATAACCCTGATCTGCATAGAGTATGCAGATCCCATACATAGCCGGACGGCTTTCACCGATGTGAAGCCTGTCCGGCTTATTCTATTTCAAGGAGTTGATGAACCGATGGGCTATGTTACAAGAGAGATGATCGACCGGGCAAAGAAAATGGACTTGCTGACCTACCTCCAGACTTATGAGCCGCAGGAGCTGGTGCATTTCGGCGGCAACACTTACTGCACCCGTGAGCATGACAGCCTTAAAATCTCCAATGGAAAGTGGTGCTGGTTCTCACGCGGGATCGGCGGAAAAACAGCGCTGGATTACCTGATCAAGGTCAAAGAGCTCCCTTTTACCGAGGCGGTAGAGCGGATCGTGGGACGGGCGGCGGAAAGACCGTCCGTTTTTCATGCCCGCGCTCAGCCGGAGAAGCCGAAAACGCTGCTCTTGCCGCCCAAAAGTAACAGCAATACCCGCGTTATTGCCTATCTGAAAAGCCGCGGCATTGACGGTGGATTGATCGAGCAGTGTATCCGTTCCGGCCAGCTGTATGAAAGCCTCCCCTACCATAATGCCGTATTCGTCGGCATGGATAGGAACGGAACGCCGCGCTATGCGTGCCTGCGAGGCATCGGAACGGATTTTAAGGGCGAGGCGACCGGCAGCGACAAGAGATTTTCCTTTGCCCTCCCGGCTACGGGCGAAAGTCGGATGCTCTGCGTATTCGAGTCGGCCATCGACCTGTTATCCTATGCCACCATGGCGCAGGCTGGCGGGCTGTCGTGGCGGTCACAGCATCTGTTATCCCTGGCCGGAGTCTATAAGCCGCAAAAGGAAACACAGGAGCACCGTCTGCCGTTGGCGCTGACACAGTATCTGAAAGACCATGCGGAGATCAAAACCATTTGCCTGTGCCTGGATAATGACATGACCGGACGCAGCGCCACCGAGGCGATCCGACAGCAGTTGGCCGAGCGTTATAAAGTAGCAAGTGCCTTCCCCCGGCAAGGCAAGGATTATAACGATTGGCTTTGTATACGGATGGGATTGCAACCGGCGAAAGAAAATCCGATGACGGAAAGGAGCTTTGCACGATGAACGAATACAGGGTCATCATTACCGAAACATTGAAACGGGCCGTTACGGTGGAAGCCGAAAGTCGCGAAGAAGCCGAAGAAGCGGTGCGCCGTCAGTATCAAAACAGCGAGCACATTCTTGTGGCCGAGGATTTTGACGGCGTGTCTTTTTCGGCGAAGTATCCCGAACAGCAGGTCGAATTACCCTATGGAAAAATGAAAGAGCTGTTTCGTAAAGCCGAGCGTGCCGGCACTCATGTATGCGGCTATATCACCTTTATGCAGGACTGTTTTACCGTACAATACAGCGAACGCTCCCGCACCTACGCCGTGTCCAGCGGCAATAAAGCGTTTCAGCCGAACATGGGTGGATATTCCGTCTATGGAAGCTGTCTGGACGGAACGGATCCCTGTGTCCGGCTGGAGCAGTATATGGCGGTCGAACGCGGTGGTGAAAAGGGCTGGAGCGTAGAGCGCTGTTATATGCTCCGTGAGGACTATGACCGTGTGATGGCGCTTCCGGAGCGCGGACGGGATCGGGAGCGATGATCGTTTGTCGGCAGGTCGGCTCCGACGCACGACCGCAGGGAGCGTGAGAATGTGCTATACCAGCAAGCAACGCCTTTTGGGGACAAAAGGCAGCTTGACAGGGGCATCCCCCTGTAACCCCTGCGCCGCCGAGCGCGGCAATATCGCTATATGGAGGAATGAACATGACTAAACGAAACATTGAGATCAAGGTGCGGCTAAGTCGCAAGGAAGCGGAAAATCTGAATAAACAAGTGAAAAAATGCCGTCTGTCCCGCGAAGCCTACCTTCGCCATCTGATCACCGGAGAGGTACCCCGTGAAGCACCGCCGCCGGAATACTTTGCCTTTATGCGTGAGATGCACTATGTGGGGCACAACCTTAACCAGATCGCACAGAAAGCCCATGTACTGAATGTGGTGGATGCAAAGCGCTATGACGAGGACAGCAAGCGACTGGACAAGCTCATCCGGGAGGTTACAGCGGCGGTCGTGCTTCCGGCAAAGCAGGAGTAATGCCATGGCTACCACATCCATCTGGGCGGTCAAGGGCTGGCTGGGCAAGGTGGTGCTGTATATCGAAAACCCGGACAAGACGGATAATCCGAAATTCTATCGGCAAGAGGAACTGACCGATGTGCAGACACAAAACCTTTCGGATGTGATCGATTATGCTGTCCGTGCGGAGAAAACAACGGTCACACCGGACGACGAGAGTGCAATGGTGGTACGGCAATTTATCAGCGGCATCAACTGCCTACCGTCCACGGCACGGGACGAGATGCTGGCAGTAAAAAAGCGTTTCGGCAAGGAGGACGGTGTGATCGCCTACCATGGGTATCAGTCCTTCGCGCCCGGCGAGGCCACGCCGGAGTTGGCGCATGAGATCGGCGTGAAGCTGGCGCAGCGGCTTTGGGACGAACGGTATCAGGTGCTGGTGGCGACCCATCTGGATAAGGAAAACCATCTGCACAATCATTTTGTGCTGAATACGGTATCCTTTGTGGACGGCATCAAATACCACCGCACCGAAAAAGATTATCATGATATGCGCACCATGTCCGACACCCTTTGCCGGGAATATAACTTGTCGGTCATCCAACGGCCGCAAGCCGGGAAGTCAAAGCGAGAGAGCGGCAGCCGGAACAACCCGGCGGCGGAAAACTTACCGCGCGTACACCCGGGCGAGGATCTCGGCCCCGCCGTCCTCGGCGAGGGACCGGGCCAAAGCGAAGCCCACGGCGCGGGCTTCATCGGCGCGGCCCGTCACCTTGCGGCGGATGATCACCGAGCCGTCCACTTCGCCGACCAGGCCTTCCAGTTCGAAGGTGCCGTCGTCAAGCATTTCCGCATGTCCGGCGATGGGAACCTGACAGCCGCCGTCGAGCCCGGCGAGCAGGCCGCGTTCGGCTTCCACGCAGATGCGGGTCGGACGGTGTTCCATGAAAGATAGCATTTCGGCGAGATCCTTGCGGTCCTCGCGGAATTCGATGCCGAGCGCGCCCTGCCCCACGGCGGGGATGAACGCGGGCGGGGCGAGCGGGCACTCCTTGGGCACGGACAGGCCGAGGCGCTTCATGCCCGCCGTCGCCATGATGATGGCGGCGAACTGCCCCTCGGTC
The DNA here is from genome assembly GCA_900557635.1 of uncultured Eubacteriales bacterium. Next base: position 284 of record USTB01000017.1, on the reverse strand, counting down.
AGCTTGCGGAGCCGGGTGTCCACGTTCCCGCGCAGGGAGACGACTTCAAGATCCGGCCGCTGGGCCAATACCTGCGCCTGACGGCGGAGGCTGCTCGTGCCGACCACGGCCCCGGCGGGCAGGTTTTCCAGCGAATCGTAGTCCACCGAAAGGAACAGGTCCGTGGGGTCCTCGCGTTCCGGCACGATGCCGAGGATGAGGCCCTCGGGAAGCTCCATGGGAACGTCCTTCATGCTGTGCACGGCGATGTCCGCCGCGCCGGAAAGGAGCGCTTCCTCAATTTC
>USTB01000016.1 GCA_900557635.1 uncultured Eubacteriales bacterium | reverse complement strand
CTCCCGTGTCACCGTCAATATGAACGTAATAACTGTTTTCCTCATCCGCCTTTACAAGCTTAAGGGCAAACGTTCCCTCTTTCTCTTTTTCTTCCGCTTCGGGGTCAGAGGTCTGTTTTCTCAGCTTGCGGTGTGGTTTACAGGCGAAGAGTTGCTCTTTTCGGTGACAGCCGATCTCATCTGCTTTGCCATGACCGTCCCGCTGTACGCCGCCCTGTACGTCCGTGCATATGCGCATTACACGGGCATACCTGTTCCACGCGGCGGCACACGGCTCACCTCGCTCTCAGCCCTTCTTCTTTTGCTTTTCTGTACCTTTGCCGTGTCAGTCGCCGTGCTTTGCACCGGCTTTTGCGCCGCAGGCTTGTTTTATCGGCACGGCAATGCGGATGCCGTCTCCTTTTCGGTGTCGATGGCGACCGCGGGATGCGGGATTGCGGCGTTTGTTGCGATCTTCGGCTTTGCGAGCCGATATCTGTACGCGCTTCACGCCGTGACGGTGCGCGGCATGCGTGCGGGTCAGGCTCTTTCGGAGAGCCGCAGACTGTGCCGCAGTTATCCCCGTTTGTGCGCGTCCCTGGGGCGGCGCATTTGCTTATGGGCGCTTTTATCCTTTGTCACCGACGGTCTGGCAGGCTTCTTCGGTACGCCGTACTGCCTGTTCTGCGCCGTTTCCGTGTTTGAAAATCTTCCCGTCGCACAGCCTGCGGCGGATACCTCTGAATTGATACTTGTTCCAAGGAGTGATGAATCATGGCAGAAAAATTCTATCTAACAACCGCCATCGCCTACAGTTCCCGCAAGCCGCATATCGGCAACACCTATGAGATCATTTTGACCGACGCAATTGCGCGCTATCGGCGCATGCGCGGCTACGACGTGTACTTCCTCACCGGCTCGGACGAGCACGGGCAGAAGATCGAGGATCTGGCAAAGGCGGAGGGCATCTCACCGCAGGCATATGTGGATCGCGTCTCCTCGCAGATCCGTGAGCTGTGGGATTCCATGAACACCTCCTACGATCAGTTTATCCGCACCACGTCGCCTCAGCACGAAAAGGTGGTGGCGCATATTTTCCGCCGTCTGTATGAGCAGGGGGACATCTATAAGGGAGAATATGAGGGCTGGTACTGCGTCCCCTGCGAGTCCTTCTTCACGGATACGCAGATTACGGACGGCAAATGCCCGGACTGCGGACGTCCCGTCAAAAAAACCAAGGAGGAGGCATACTTCCTGCGCATGAGCAAGTATGCCGACCGTCTGATCGATTACATCGAGTCGCACCCCGAATTTATCGAGCCGGAGGCGCGCAAAAAGGAAATGATCAATAATTTTCTCAAGCCCGGTCTGCAGGATCTGTGCGTTTCCCGCACCTCCTTCAAATGGGGCATCCCCGTGGACTTTGACGACCGTCACGTGATCTACGTCTGGATCGACGCGCTGTCCAACTATATCACGGCACTCGGCTATGATGTGGACGAAAAGGGCAAGCTGTATTCCAAATACTGGCCGGCTGACGTGCATATCATCGGCAAGGACATCGTGCGCTTCCACTCCATTTACTGGCCGATCATTCTGATGGCGCTGGGTGAGCCGCTTCCCAAAAAGATCTTCGGTCATCCGTGGCTGAACTTCGGCAACGATAAGATGAGCAAGTCCAAGGGCAACGTGATCTATGCGGACGATCTGGCGAAGATCATCGGCACGGACGGCGTCCGTCACTACTGCCTGGCGGAAATGCCTTATGCCGCCGACGGCTCCATCACCTATGAGAGCGTGCTCAACCGCTATAACACCGATCTTGCCAACAACCTCGGCAATCTGGTCAAGCGAACGCTGGATATGACCGCGAAATATTTCGGCGGTACGGTTCCCGCACCCGCAGACCACACCCCGCTTGAGGTCGAGCTGGAAACGGCTTGCGCACAGGCAAAGGAAAAGGTCTTTTCCCTCATGGACACGTACCACGTGGCAGACGCAGAGGCGGCGGTATTTGAGCTGTTCCGCCGCGCCAATAAGTATATCGACGAGACCTCCCCTTGGGCGCTGGCAAAGGATCCGGAGCAAAAGGGACAGCTCGGGACCGTTATGTATTATCTGCAGGAGGTCATCCGCTTCGGTGCGGTGCTCCTTCACTCCTTCCTGCCCGGCACGGCAGACCGCATTTTCGCAATGCTGAACACCGATTGCCGTGAGCTGACCTTCGGTGGTCTGACCTCGGGCACGCAGAACGGCAAGAGCGAGATCCTGTTCGGACGTTTGGACGATGCTGTTTTTGCACAGGCACAGCAGGAGGCACAGAAAGCCGAGGAAGCGCCCAAGGCGGAGAGCGCGGCAAAGCCCGAGGGGCTTGCACAGATCGGCATTGACGATTTCTCCCGCGTGGAATTGCGCACGGCACAGGTCATTGCCTGCGAGCCTGTCCCCAAGACCAAAAAACTGCTTCGTTTGCAGTTGGATCTGGGTTACGAACAGCGTCAGGTGGTTTCGGGCATTGCACCCTGGTACCGTCCGGATGAGTTGATCGGCAAAAAGCTGATCGTGGTTGCCAACCTCAAGCCCGCAAAGCTGGCGGGCGTGGAGAGCAACGGCATGATCCTGGCGTCGGGTGAGCAGGAGGCACGGGTCGTCTTTTTGGCGGACGATGTGCCGCTCGGAGATCGGATCCACTGATGATTCTGTTTGATACACACGCGCATTATGACGATCCGCGCTTCGACGGCGACCGCCGCGCGGTTCTGAAATCCGTTTTCTCGGACACGCCCGTGCGCTATATCACAAATGTGGGGACGAATTTCGACACGTCTCGCACGTCCTTAGAGCTTGCCGAGCAGTATGACGGTATGTTTGCGGCGGTGGGCGTGCATCCGTCCGACTGCCTCGGGGCGGGCGACCCGAACGAGGGTATGACCCGTCTTGCCGCAATGCTGGAGCATCCGAAGGCGGTGGCGATCGGTGAGATCGGACTGGACTATCACTATGATGATACGCCGAGGGATGTGCAGGCTGTGTGGTTCGAGGCGCAGATGCGCCTTGCCGCCCAAACAGGCTACCCCGTGATCATTCACGATCGGGAGGCGCACGGTGATTGTATGGATATGATCCGCCGCTTTCCCGAGGTGCACGGCATTCTGCACAGCTTTTCCGGAAGCCGCGAAATGACAGCGGAGCTGGTGCGGCGCGGATGGTACATTTCCTTTTCGGGCGTGATCACCTTCAAGAATGCGTCGCGCGTGCTGGAAGCGCTCCGTGCAGTGCCGCAGAATCGGTTGCTGATCGAGACAGACTGCCCGTACCTTGCGCCCGTTCCCATGCGCGGAAAGACCAATCATTCGGGTTATCTGCTCTACACCGCCGAAGCGGCGGCGACCGTTCTCGGCATGGAGACCGAGGAACTGTGCCGCATCACAACCGAAAACGCACTACGCGTCTATCGGATCGGGGACATGCAGAATATGCAGACAAACTGATGTCCGCACGTTTCTCGCTCTGTCCCGATTCATTCCAAAAATACAGAAAGGATGCGCGCGTCGATTTGCCGACGCTACATATGACGCCGCATTTTTACGGGTATGACCATTTCCTATGAATACGACGGTACTCTGTACCTGAATATTACCAACCGTTGTACCAACGCATGCGAATTCTGTGTGCGCACGGTCAGCGACGGCTTTTACAGCGATCAGCCCCTTTGGCTGGAGCGCGAACCCACCCGCGAAGAGATCATAGCGGACATTCTGTCCCACGATCTTACCGCATACCGTGAGCTTGTTTTCTGCGGCTACGGCGAGCCGACCTGCCGACTGGACGATATGCTGTGGGTGTGCGGCGAGGTGCGCCGTCATTCCTCCATTCCGATCCGCATCAACACAAACGGGCAGTCCGACCTCATTTACGGCCGCAGAACAGCGCCCGATTTTCGCGGTCTGGCGGATGTCGTGTCGGTTTCCCTGAATACGGCGGATGCGGCTTCCTATCAGAAGCTGTGCCACTGCGAATTCGGAGAAAAGGCATATGACGCGCTCATCGCCTTTGCCACCGATGTAAAGCAGTTTGTGCCGCATGTGATCCTGTCGGTGGTGCATCCCACCATACCCGACGAGGATATCGAAAAGTGCCGCGCCATCGCACAGAAGGCGGGCGTGGACTTTCGGGTGCGCGAGCTGGTGTGAGCGGAGAGGCGAACCGCCGGTCCTGCGCTTTTCGTCAGCCCGTCAGCCGATCATATCATAAAACAGGAACTGCCGCAGACCGATGCTGTGTCTGCGGCAGTTCCTGTTTTGCGTTATGCGCATATATTGGGGTTATCCGTTCGTCTTTTCCTTTTTCCCGCTCTGCTTCTTCTGCACGCCGCAGACCTCATTGCGGAACACGCGGAATGCGGACGGTACGGGATAGTGCTCGGTCAGCTCCTGTGGCAGGACCCACACAAGGGGAACGGGAGAGGACGGGGAAGCGGCACGGCGTGCTTTGCCGTCGTTCGGTAACGTATCGTCACATTGGACAGCGTAGGAGTGCATGTGCCATTCGATGTGCGTGAACACATGCACGGCATCCTCGCCGCGTTGCACGGTGCGTGCGGATACGCCGTATTTCCCGAGACAGTCGGCGGCGTCCTGCGCTTCCAACGCGCCTTCGACGGACGGAAACTCCCACAGCCCAGCCAACAGTCCGCTTTCCTGTCTGCGGTGCAGAGCCACACGACCGTCCTTCCACAGGAGAAAGACGGTTCTTTCCTCGATACGGCGCGGACGCTTTTGCGGCTTTTTCGGGTAGGCCTCCTCACAGCCGTCGGTATGTGCCTGACAGGCGAACGCCACGGGGCATGCGTCACAGCGCGGGGCGCCGTTCGGAATGCATACCGTCGCGCCCAGCTCCATCCATGCCTGCGTAAATGCGGCGCACTCCTCGCGGGGGTAGACCGCGCGCAGGACGGTGCGCATTTTCTCTTTCAGTGCCGCGTTGTCCGAGGGGGTGCCGTCCGATGTGAGACGGGTATAGACGCGGATCACGTTGCCGTCGATGGCAGGCTCGGGCTGACCGAAGGCAATGGACGCCACAGCGCCCGCCGTATACGGTCCGATGCCGGGCAGGGAAAGCAGGGAAGGGTAGTCCCCGGGCATTTCGCCGCCGTAACGCTCCATGATCGCCTGCGCCGCCTTTTGCAGATTCCTTGCCCGACTGTAATAGCCCAAGCCCTCCCACAGCTTATTCAGCCGATCCGGCTCTGCCGCGGCAAGTGCGGCAACGGTCGGAAGCTCGTGCAGGAAGCGCTCGAAATACGGGATCACCGCCTCCACGCGCGTCTGCTGGAGCATGATCTCGGAGATCCACGTGCGGTACGGCGTCACCTCGGAGCGCCACGGAAGCACACGCGCATTGGTATGATACCAATACAGGAGCGGTACGACGGTCTGTATCAGCCGCTCGATATCGCGCTTCTCGTCATCGGTGTAAGTTATTTCCGCTTCCTCAGCGGAGGTCTGCCGCTTCTGTGTTTTCATCCTGCCGTTTCACCCCTTTTGCGCTTTCGGCGCTGTCTGTCTCATGTTGCCTTGAAAAAACGGGACGGTGACATGCCGTCACTGCCCCGTTGCCGTTTTCTGTTCGGTTACGCCTGCGTTCCCAGATCGAACGCGCGCAGATTGATCTCCAAAAATTTGGCGGGTACCATTTGCTCCACTGCCTGACGCAGAATGTTGACATCCAGATGCAGATGGTTTGCCATAGCGCCGATGAGGGCGACGTTGACCGCCTTGGCGGTTCCTGCCTTCTGCGCGATGGCAAGCGCGTCGATGGCGATGAGCTTGACGCCTGCCTCCCGAATCTGATTGAGCAAGCCCTGCGGATAGACCGCCGCACCCGTTACAACGGGCATGGGGTTAATCTGCTGGGTGTTTGTGATCAGCACGCCGCCTTTTTTGAGGTACGGAAGCCAACGCGCCGCCTCCAATTCCTCAAACGACAGGATAATGTCCGCTTCGCCGCGGCAGATGACGGGAGAGTGTACCTTCTCGCCGCACTTTACATAGGTGACCACCGAGCCGCCGCGCTGCGACATGCCGTGCACTTCGGAAATCTTAACATCGTAGCCCTGCCCCAGAAAGACGCGTCCCAGAATGCGGCTGGCAAGCAGGGTACCCTGTCCGCCGACGCCTACGATCATAATGTTCATGGATTGTTTCATTGTTTCGGACCGCTCCTTTCTCACTGCGCCGCGCCGATTGCACCGGGACGGCACAACTGACGGCACAGATTGCATCCGGTGCACAGTGTGGCATCGATGCGCGCCTTCTTATCGACCACCGAAATGGCGGGACAACCGATCTTCATGCATGCCTTACAGCCCACGCACTTTGCGGTGTTGACCACCAAAGGTTCTCCGCGTTTGACGTACTTGAGCAGTGCGCAGGGACGGCGGGCGATGATGACCGAGGGCACGGGGGCTTCCAGCTCCTCGCGGATGACACGCTCGGTTTCCTCTAAGTTAAACGGATCCACAATGCGGATATGATCGGGCGCAATACCTGCCGCACGGCAGATATTTTCGGGCAGGATACCGTAAACCTTTTCACCCTTGAGGGTCTTGCCCGTGCAGGGGTTGTCCTGATGTCCCGTCATGCCCGTTATCGAATTATCGAGTATTATCACCGTTGAATTGCTCATGTTATATGCGATATCCGCAAGGCCGGTCATGCCAGAATGCATGAAGGTGGAGTCGCCGATCACGGCAACGGAGCGCTTTGCGCTCTCGGCACCCAAGACCTTATTGTAGCCGTGCAGAGCGGAAATCGATGCGCCCATGCACAGGGTGGTGTCCATAGCGCCGAGCGGCGGGACGGCACCCAATGTGTAGCATCCGATGTCGCCGCTGACATACAGTCCGAGCTTTTTCAGCAGATAGAACACGCCGCGGTGCGGGCATCCGGGGCACAGCACGGGAGGACGGGCGGGAATGTCCGCCTCGATACGGTAGCAGTCCGCCTTCTTGCCGAGCAGACGGTCTGCAAGCAGTTCCTGAGAAAACTCATCGATGTTGGGGAGCAGGTTCTTTCCGTCGACCTGCAAGCCCAATTTGCGGCAATGGGTCTCGAGAATGTCGTCCAGCTCTTCGATGACGATGATGCGCTCATAGCGGGACGCAAAATCGAGGATAAGACGGTCGGGCAGAGGGTTGGGCATGCCGATCTTCAGAAATGCGGCGGTGTCGCCGAACACTTCCTTGGCATACTGATACGAGGGACCCGAGGTGATGATGCCGAGCTTTGCACCCTCCCGATCCTCAACGCGGTTGAACGGGCAGTCGTTCGCATATTCGGCAAGACGGCGCAGACGCTCCTCCACCACAACATGCTGTTTTTTGGCGTTGCCCGGCATCATGACGCGCTTTGCCGGATTCTTTTCGTAGGGAACGAGGGGCTTTTCCGTGCGGTCGCACAGCTCCACCACAGATTGGGAATGGGAAATGCGGGTGTTCAGGCGCAGAATGACCGGCGTATCAAACGCTTCGGACATTTCATATGCCGCCTTGACAAATTCCTTGCATTCGTCCGAATCTGTCGGCTCTACCATGGGGAGCTTTGCCGCAATGGCGTAATGACGGGAGTCCTGCTCGTTCTGGGAGGAATGCATGCCGGGGTCGTCGGCAACGCCGATGATCATGCCGCCTGCAACACCGATGTATGCACCGATGAAGAGCGGGTCAGCCGCGACGTTCAGTCCCACGTGCTTCATGCCGCAGAATGACCGTCCGCCGGCGATGGAGGCGCCCAGTGCGACTTCTAAGGCAACCTTTTCGTTCGGCGCCCATTCCGCGTAAATTTCATCGTACTTGGCGGCTTCCTCGGTAATTTCGGTGCTGGGGGTTCCGGGGTAGCTGGAAACAAGGCGGCATCCCGCTTCGTACAGTCCGCGGGCAACCGCTTCGTTGCCCAACATGAGTTTTCTCATATGTAGTGGATCCTTTCAGGGTTAGTTGGTGTAATTCAATGACAAACGCTCGAACTGACTGTCACCGAGGACGTTCACGAAGGTGGTTCCGATATTCAGGAGCAGTTCCTCGCCGTTTTCACGGTAAAAGCGAAGAGGCGCGTCGTCGTTGGCTTTGGAGTAACGGATCGGGATGGCTTTTCCCTTGTAGCAGTAGTAGCCCTTGCCCTCGCCGGAGGTCACAATGTCGATGTGCCCCTTGGCGTCGTTGAGGTTGGTGCGCTGACATGAGATCACGATGACGTTATCAAATGCAAGTTGTTTGCCCGTGGCGTCGTCGATCTGCGGCTCATGCTTGAACTGGAAGCGCAGATATTTGCCGCTTGCTTCGTCGTAAACGAATTCGGGGCAATGGGAGGCGGTGTACGACATGTACAGATGCGTCGCCTTTTCGCCGTCCGAAAGCAGGTCGGCGGTTCCCGGCGCCACAAAGGCAAAGGAGGTCTGCGTTCCCTGCGGGATCTCGGTGCGGAAGTTGAAGTAGTCCACAGCCTTTGCAATGCGGTCGCCCGAGGTCACGTAGGCGTGAACCGAGCCCATGGTCTGCAGGCGCTTCGGGTCACGGTAAAATGTGTCGGCGGGGTTTTTGCCGCGCGTGCCGTCGATGTGATCCACAGAACGGGAGGCAAGCTCCGCATATGCCTGTTCACTGCCGCCCGCGTGGACGAATATGGCGTCGTGACCCATCGCATAGTCGATGAAGTATTCGCGTGCCGAGCGGATAGAGCCGACAACGGACAGCGCGCTGTAGTCGGTCGTGAGCATCATCAGGCGCGTGATACCGCCCTCGACTTCGCATTCGTATATGACCTGTGCGCCTGAAATGCCGATCTGCGGGTTCGCCTTCTTGATGTTGTTGATCATGATGGCGACCGGACGGCGGTTGGCGGTCGCTTCGTCACAGACCTCGCCGGTCAGACGGTTTGTGATAAAATGCGGATTGGTCTGTTTTCCATCGTCTGTGTCCTCCGAGCCTGCGGTGGTGCCTGCGGGGTCTGTGTCCGGATTGCCCGACGGTTCGGTGTTGCTGCTGTCCCCGTTCGATGAAACGTCATCGGCGGACGGCCCTCCGTTGTCGGTCTTTTGAGAGCATGCGCATACGGTGCCGAGCAGCATAACCGCCAACAGAACGGACGCAATGATTCTAAAGTACATTTTCAAAATAGGTCACTCCTTTTCATGCAAGTGATTACCCTATATTATAGTACAGACTGCCCGAATTGTCAAGGCGGAATTCCCGCTTTCCGCCATTGTCGGGAAATCGGAGGCGCGTTTTGTCTCAATTTGTCGAAAGTGCCAAATTATTCATATGTCCAACACGATTTGTTTTATTTTTCTTTGCGTCAAGTTGTTGAAATTCGGGCGGTATTCGTGCATAATTATATTGATACCTATCGGATGAACCTAAGGAGAGAGGATATGCTGCAATTGACTCGGACAAGAAGGGCGACTTCGCTGATGATCGCCGTATTGTTGCTTGCGGGTGTCTTTGGAATGCAGGTGTTCTCAGCGTCAACGTCCTTGCTGATACCGAATAATACTCCCGTGATCGACGGTGAGATCGATGGTATTTACCAATACGCACTTCAGATGCCGCTTGACACCGTGGGCGTGGGGTGCTCCATCACAAAGGCGATCAGTTATCTTTTCTGGGATGAAAATTATCTCTACTGCTGTGCTGTTACATATGCGGAACCTACGTCGCGCAGTGCAGTCGGTTTCTTTTTTCGGGACAGTACGTATCAGTCTATTGTGATTTCGGCGGACGGAGAGCTGATTACCTGCACGGAGGACGACATTACCTTCACGTTGGAAAATACTCAATATGCCGCTAAAAGCTATGACGGCTATTATGTTGTGGAAATAGCAATCGCACTTAATACCATCCATCGGGGCAGGGTGATCGGCTTTCACACCTGTTATTTTGAGGTATACGACGAGCTGGTGTATTCCTACGGCGGATATTTCTTCTGGAACGACCTTGTGTTTTCCGCCAATACGCAGGCTGTTCCAAACCAGGACGTGACCTCACAGACCGAAACGAGCACTGAATTGAAAACGGATACCGAGCCTCGAGGCGGGCAGGACAGTCGTTCGGATACCGAAACGACGGGAGGATCGGGTCAGGATCAGGATAAGGGCGGATGTTCCTCTGCGGTGTCCGCACCGCTGATGGCAGGCGTCGTCCTTGCCTTGACGGCGGCAACGGTCGTCGCCGCACGAAAAAAGCGGGATCAATAGGATGCATTAGTCCTTCACACGTTTCACTGCAAAAAACGGACTGTTACCGTGTCGTAACAGCCCGTTTTGCTTTTGCACCGATGGCGGCTATGATATGATCTCAGGCATACATGGAGTTTGCGGACATATAATCGTAGAGCGCCTTGCCGTGCTGTTGCTCATCATACTGGATGGCATTGAGGACGCGGCGCAGATCCTCTCCCACAAACTCAAAGATGCACGTGTCATACAGGGAGGAAACGTGCTTTTCGGTCGCAAGCAGATCGGAGCACAGATAGGCGTCGCTCTGCTTCTCTTCGTCGTTCAGCGCGGAATAGTGCGCATTGAAGGTTTTCGGCTTGGGGTCTGCCTTCTGCTCGGGTCGGGGCGGGACCCTTTTCGATTTGCTCTAAGATTTGCAGATGATGACTTTCCACACCCGCAATTTCGGAAAACAGATTCTTTAACTGTGGATCGTGCGCCGCTTCCGCGTATTTGCGGTACTTTTCGGTGCAGAGCTTTTCCTGATTTTTCAGATCGCGAAGTAATTCGGTTTCCTTTTGCGTAAGAATCATGGCAAGTTCTTCCTTTCCGACGGATTCCCGTCGTATAGAGTATTACCGGATTTTTCCGAAATATGCCTCATATGCCGTTTTTTTGGGCAGGACTTCACGGAAAGCCCGCGCTCCCTTCTTTTTTGGGAAAACGCCGCTTGCCTCTTGAAATTTCCGTTGAAATATGATACAATAATAAGGTCAAATATCGGATCATGCCGCGTCCCGCCGACGTTGCATTGCTCCAGACATCAAATATGCGCCGGTAGCTCAGTTGGATAGAGCGTCCGCCTCCTAAGCGGCAGTTCGTTCGAATCCTGCGAAGGCTCAAAATTGAATAATTGCTGCATACGTTTCCGTAGCTCAGCTGGATAGAGCGACCGCCTCCTAAGCGGTAGGTCGGGTGT
>USTB01000015.1 GCA_900557635.1 uncultured Eubacteriales bacterium | reverse complement strand
CGCGCGGCAAGCCGCGCGCGCCCCGACGCGGGGCGCGAAATCCGTGCGAAATCCGCGCAAGCCCGTGCAAGTCCATGCAAGTCCGTGTAAACCTGTGCGAAGTCCGTGCGAAATTTATGCAAACCCTATCGAAGAGCCGACGTACCCGACACGAGCCGTCTTTCCGCACGCCGCATCATATCATAAAGCCGCGTCGCCCCTCCAAAACGGACAGCGGCAGGTTATAATATAAAGTTTTGCGCCGAAAAGTATAGACCCCATACCAAAATTCGTGTAAAATGTAATCACCACAATAACATGAACACGGAGGTTGGCATGAGATCCTACACACATTTTACACTATTTGAAAGAAAATATCTACAGAAACTTTTATCCGAGGGAAAAAGTTTTCGTGAAATCGCCGCGATTTTGGAGCGAAGTCCGTCTTCTGTCAGCCGCGAGGCCAATCGCAACTGCTCAAAATACAAACCTAAGCATAAACCCGACAACGCCTTTTGGTATAATCATTGGCGCGCGCAGAATTTGTACATTCGGTGCCGCCGTAAAACGGCATTAAAACCGGAAAGCGCCGCCCGGGACTTTATTATCGAGCATCTTCATAAGCATTGGTCACCCGAAATGATCTGCGGCAGATGGAATCGTTTCTTCGCATGCATAACGAAACAAAAGCTGTGCGTCTCAACAATCTACCGATATGTTCAGCAAAAGAGATTGCCCGGTATTACGGCAAAAACGCATTTTCGACGCCGTGGCAAGCGGTATTGCAATCGGCAGGCCAATTACAATTCCATTCAGCCGGAGCGGATCATTCCGCAATGGGACGATGTCATCAAGCAACGGCTACGCATCGGGGGTTGGGAAGGCGACACGGTTTACGGCGCAGTCGGCAAAGGGCTTTTAGTCACTCTTGTTGACCGGCAATCCCGCTTTCTTTGTGCGGCGATTATCCGGAGCAGACAGGCGGACGAAACACGCAAAGCCATTGTGAAGTGCGTGCATGGTCTACCGGTACACAGTATCTCATTGGACAACGGTTCGGAGTTCTCCGAATTCCAACAGTTGGAGGCAGAACTACATACTCAAGTGTACTTTGCCGAGCCTCACAAGCCTTGGCAACGAGGCACGAACGAGAATACCAACGATATTCTGCGTTTCTACTTCCCGAAAGGTTACAATTTTCACGAACTCAGCGACGAAGATTTGCAAAAGGTGGTTGACGAGATCAACAACAAGCCTCGCAAATGCCTTGGTTGGCTCTCTCCTGCTGAAGTTTTTGGTGTTGCACTTGCTTGACAATCCGCCGTTTTCTCACGGTGAAGCCATGCGAACAGGTCGTGAGAAAGCAATAAATGTCAGGGCGCGCTGTCTATTTTGCGTATAAATCCGCAAACCGCCGTTGTGCCAAGCGGCAGGAACGGCGGTTTGGTGATCGGTCGGCACAGGCTATGCGTCCGACCGATATGACGGTATTTTTTTACAGGCGCTGATACAGTGCGGCATACACGCCGTTCTTTTCCAGAAGCTCCTCGTGCGTGCCTTCCTCACAGATCACGCCGCGCTCGATTACGGCGATGCGGTCTGCGTTGTGGATGGTGGTGAGGCGGTGCGCCACCACGATGGTGGTTCTGCCGCGGCACAAGCGGTCAAGGGAGCGCTGGATCTGCAATTCGGTGGCGTTGTCCAGTGCCGAGGTCGCTTCGTCTAAGATGAGGATGGGCGGATTTTTCAGAAAGACCCGTGCAATGCTCAGGCGTTGCTTTTGTCCGCCGGACAGACGGACGCCGCGTTCGCCGATGACCGTGTCGTACCCGTGCTCCATGGCGAGGATATCGTCGTGAATGTCGGCGCATTTGGCGGCATATTCCACCTCTTCCTGCGTGGCGTCGGGCTTGCCGTAAAGGATGTTATCGCGAACGGTCGCATTGAAGAGGTACACGTCCTGCTGAACAATGCCGATGCTTTGGCGCAGGGAGCGCGCCGTGAGGTGACTGATATCCTGTCCGTCGATGAGGATGGCACCGTCCGAGATCGGGTAAAAGCGCGGTATCAGGTGGCAGATCGTGGTCTTTCCGCCGCCGCTCGGTCCCACAAGCGCGTAGGTCTGTCCCGGCTCAATGGAAAAGCTGACGTTGTGCAGTACCTCTCTGCCCTCGGCATAGCTGTAGGACACGTTACGGAATTCGATTTTTCCGCGAACGTCGGTCAGTTCTGTCGCATCGGGCAGATCCCGTTCCGGCTCCTGATCCATGATCTCGCAGAAGCGGCGGAAGCCCGTGACGCCGTTCTGATACTGCTCGGTAAAGTTGATGAGGGTGAGAACGGGGGTCAGGAACACGCCCACTGACACGATGAACGAGGAATAGTCGCCCAATTGGATCTTTCCGTGATACAGGAATAAGCCGCCCGCGATGAGGACGATGACGTTAAATACGTCGGTAATGAAGGAGGTCATGGAATGGAATTTTCCCATTTCGTTGTACGCCTGTGAGCGGAATCGCACGAACAGGCGGTTGCCGATCTCGAATTTCCGCTTTTCCTCCTTGGAATTGTTAAAGGCGCGGGTCACACGGATACCCGATATGGAGCCTTCCAGCGATGCGTTGATCTGCGCGATCGCCTCACGGGAACGCATGAAAGCATCCCGCATGCGTCGGCGCAGGAGCATGGCGACCAGAAGCAGAAAGGGCACGGCGGAAAAGATGATGAGGGTGAGCCACACGTTGATGGTGGTCAGATACACAAACGAGACGACGATGGTGATGGTGGAAATGAGAAGGTTCTCCGGGCCGTGGTGCGCCAGCTCGGAAATGTCCATGAGGTCGTTGGTCATGCGGGACATGATCTTGCCCGTCTCATGGGTGTCAAAAAAGCGGAAGGGGAGCACCTGAAGCCGCCCGAAGAGATCGGAGCGCATCTGTGCCTGAATGCGCACGCCCATCACGTGTCCCTGATACTGGATGAAGTAATTCAGGAGCATGCGAATGATGTACAGCACCAGCAGGAGCACACCGCAGAAGATGACCAGACGGTAGCGGCGGTTGGGAATGAAATCGTTGAGCATGTTGCGGGTGAGTACCGGATACAAAACGCCGATGAGGGACACCAGCAGTGCCGCGCCCATATCTGCGGCAAACAGAAGGCTGTGCGGCTTATAATAAGACAGGAATCGTTTCAGCATGAGGGTTTTCCTTCCTCGTCCCCGCCGCGCAGAATATCGCCTGCATGTACGGGAAACGGCATATCGACAGTGAAGATCATTCCGGGATGCGGGGCTGACGGGATCGCCTCGCCGTCCTCGTTTTGCAGGCCGCGCAGGATAAAGGGCATCCCGATCTTTCCCGGAGAGAGAAGCTCCGCGCACTGTCCCTCCACTGCCTTGTTGCGCTGGATCATGCGGGCGCGGCGGGTGGCGGGATCGTAGTCCAGCACGGTGGCAAGGTATGCCTTTTCCCGCAGATAGCCGATGCGGTTCATTTCACCGCGCCGCTCGGGCGGTGCGGAAAGGTCGGCGCACAGGAGCGGATTCTGCATGGGATCGTCGAAAAAGTAGCCCGACGCATAAGGACGGTGGCTCACGCTCTCCAGTTCGCGCTTCCATTCGGGACGGTAGCGGTAGGCATCGGGCGCCGCCGTGTAAGCGTCGATCGCCATGCGGTACGCGTTGGCGGTGACGGCGGCATAATAGGCGCTTTTCATTCTGCCCTCGATCTTAAAGGAGCAGATTCCGGACTCGATCAGCTCGGGAATGTGCTCGATGGTACACATGTCGCGCGACGACATCACAAAGGTGCCAAGCTCTGTTTCCCGAAGCTCCATACGTGCGTCGGGACGTTTTTCCTCTTCGATCTCGTACAGCTTGTAGTTCCAGCGGCAGGGCTGTGTGCACATGCCGCGGTTGCCGTCCCGTCCGGTCAGATGGGCGGAAAGCAGACAGCGCCCGCTGTACGACACGCACATGGAGCCGTGCACAAAGGCTTCCAGCTCCAGCTCACGCGGAATTCGTGCGCGGATCTCCCGAATATCGTTGAGGGAAAGCTCACGCGCCAGCACCACCCGCGTCGCGCCCAATTCGTACCATGCACGGCAATCCGCATGACTGACCGCGCCCGCCTGCGTGGAAATGTGCAGGGGGATATCGGGCGCCAGACGCTGAGCGGCACGGAACACGCCGAGATCCGCCACGATCAGACCGTCCGGACGGATGGGTGCCTCCGCATCCCCGTCCCCGACGGCGCGCAGATCGTTGAGCAGACACAGATAGTCCTCAAGCGGCTCAAACTCATGCCAAAGCGGCATGGTGTTCACCGTGACATAAACCTTTTTGTGGAGGGAATGGGCATATTCCACCGCCTGCCGCAGGGCAAGCGGAGTAAAATTACCGGCGGCGGATCGCATGCCGAATGCCTGCCCTGCCAGATAGACGGCATCGGCACCATAGAGCAGGGCAGTTTTCAGCTTCTCGGGGTTGCCTGCCGGAGACAAAAGTTCGATCATATATTCGGGATCCTCAAATCATTAGATGGTATCGGTTGGGGTCGGTTCGGGACGCGGGGCGTCACCGTGCATCCTCAGACGTGTCCGCGCTTCGGATTGCGCGCAGGGCAAGGGAAAGCGCGCGCTTTGCGGCGACCGTACGGATATAGTCCCGCGTGCCGGAGAGCGCATGACGCTCCACGTCGGTTTTCCCGTTGACGCAGACACCCACGAAAACAGTGCCCACCGGGTTTTCCGCATCGCCGCCGTCCGGTCCCGCATAGCCCGTGACCGAGATGCCGACCTCGCAGGAAAGGCGCTGACATACGCCCTGTGCCATTTCCCGTGCCGTCTGCTCGGAAACAGCGGTATGCCGTGCGATAGTCTCGGGGGAGACGCCGAGCAGGCATTGCTTGGTGCGGTCGGCATAGGTGACAAAAGAGCCTTCCAGCACGCGGGAAGCGCCGGGCACGGCTGTGAGCATGGCGGAGATCAGACCGCCCGTGCAGGATTCCGCCGTGGCGATGTGCCATCCGCGTCGGTTCAGCTCCGTGACCGTTGCCTGCGCCAGTCCCGTGTCCACGCCGTAGACATATTTGCCGATCTCGGTGGCAAGCAGCTCCTTGACCGTGCGGTCGCACATGCGCTCGCCTGCCTCGCGGGTGTCGGCACGTGCGGAAACGCGCAGACGCACCTCGCCCTCGGTGCAGTAGGGGGCGATGGAGGGGTTCACGGCGGCACGCATCTGTGCGGAGAGCAGTTCCTCGACCGCCGGTTCTCCGATGCCCGCAAGGTTCAGATTGCGGCTGACGATCACGCCGTCCGTGAATTGCTCGAGGTACGGACGCACCTCGGTGTCGAACATGGGGCGGGTCTCACGCGGGGGACCGGGGAGCATGACCACGATCTTCTGTACGGACGGCAGAACCAGTCCCACGCCGTTGGCACTGCCCCAACGGTTGCAAAAAGAAAACGCGCCGCGCGGCAAAAGACACTGATTCCGGTCGCATGCGCGGAATTCGGTGCCGCGGCGGGCGCAGTATGCCTGCACGTGGCGGGTGCAGTTGTCGTCGGCGATGCAGTCAAGCCCCAGTGCGCGCGCCACCGCCCGTTTTGTCATATCGTCATAGGTGGGGCCCAAACCGCCCGTCAGGATAAGAAGGTCACAGCGACCGATCGCCGTTTGCACCGCTTCCTCTAAGCGTTCTTCGTTGTCGCCCACCACCGATTGGTGATACTGTGCAATTCCCATTTCCGCCAGTCTGCCCGAAAGAAAAGCGGCGTTCGTGTTGACGATGTCGCCGATGAGCAGTTCTGTTCCCACACAGAGAATTTCAGCCGTTTTCAGTTTCATGTTCTTTCGTTTCTGTCCCTTCATGATCGCGGTCACGGCGAGCCTTTTCCGCACATTGGGAGCAGGTTCCGTAAAAGACCGTTTTTGTGGGGTCTATTTCAAAATCGTGATGTGCCCGAATATGGTCTGCGATGTCGCGCAGTGCATGACAGTCCAGATGGAAGAGCCGCCCGCACGAAACACAGCGCATGTGGAAGTGGTTTCCGCACGGCGCGTCCCCGACATACTGATAACAGGCAGGTGAGCCTTGTCCGGTGACGTATTTGCGGACAGTCCCGTTTTGCACCAGTCGCTCCAGATGCCGATATACCGTTGCGGGACCCACTGCACCGTCGCTTTGGCGGAGCATATCCGTGACCTGTGCGGCGGTCAGATGGCGATCTCCCTGTGCCTGAAGGCATCGGAGAACGCGGTCGCGCTGTTTGGTATGATATTCTTTCGGCATGAAAAATCACCACCTCACGGTCAAAATGCGGGTCTTATAATGCGGCAAGCGGTTCGGCGCTCAGACATTCTGCACAGGCTCGGTCGGTGCTTTGGGCTTTTGGTCCACGGCTTTCTGCGCCTGCAATTGCGCAAGGAGACTGCCCGCCGCCGCAAACACAAGCACGCGCAGATAGGAGAGCACCATGGAGAGGATCTCGCGCGCAGTGGGCGTGTCGTAGTAGGCGTAAAAAATGCGGTACAGGGATTCCACCGTATCGGCGGTCACGTTTGCCAGATTCACGGCAAAAATGAGACAGCAGGAGACGATCACCGCCACCGTGACCGGATTGCGCCGCAGACAGCGGAAGTGGAGAATGCCCGCACAGATCAGGAGCGCCAGGATCATCGTGCCCGAAACCAGAAGCTGTATGCCCGAGTTGCGCAGGGCATAGGGAAGATAGTCGCCGAAGTGACGGCGGATGGCGGGATTCACTGCCAAGGTTTTCAGAAGATCGCACACCATGGGCATGAGAGCCGCGGGCACGGTGAGAATGATGAGCCTCCACTGCCCCTCGTAGCCGTAGCGCGCCACGGCGGCGACGGTCAGCCCCATGTACAGATAGGGGAACAGTCCGTCCACGATAATGGCGGCATACTGGAAAACCAGTTGAACTCCCTCGTGCAGGGTATCCCCCGCATAATAGGCGGCAAAATAGGCAAACACGGTGTATCCCAAAAAAGGAAGTGCAAAAAAGATGAGAAGGTTGTACCAAAGGCTCACCGTTTTCCGTTTCATGTGCTTTCCTCACTTTCTGCGCGCCGCCCGTTCACTGCGGGACCGTGCGGGTCGCGTCGGCTTTGCGCCGATCATCGTTTTTCGGTCGTGTCGTTCGCCGTTACATTTTCTGCGGCAAGACGGATCTCACGGTACATATACAGAGAGCCGAGCGCGAACGCCGGAATCTGTCGGCGTGACGCTTCCTCCAGTGCAAGTCGCACTGCGGTGTCCGCATCCGCGCACGGCGTTGCGGGAACGCCCGCATCGGAAAATGCCTGCGCATATGCCTCGGCGGAGAGGGCGCGCGGATTGTTGGGCGCGACGGTAAAGACGTGTGCCGTCAGAGGCGCGATGGTCGCGATCATGGTGCGGTAATCCTTGTCCGCCATCACACCCGACACCAGAACCACGTGTTCGGCTTTCAGGCATGCGGGGATGCTTTGCGCCACGGCGGCAATGCCCTGCGGATTGTGCCCGCCGTCATAAAACAGATCGGGATCGGTGTGCAGACGCTCAAAGCGTCCTTCCCAGTAGACATGCCCCAAGCCGCGTCGGATATCGTCGTCGGTGATATGCAGTCCTGCATCGCGCAACAGGGAAACGGCGCGCAGTACGGTCGCGGTGTTGGCGCGCTGGTAGGTGCCCGCCAAGGATACGTAGAGCTTCGGAAGCTCGGGACAGTCGTAATACGTGCCGTCGGCAGTATATTCCCGAACCGAAAGGCGGGACGGCTCCGTGCAGAAAAACGGACTGCCGCATGCCTGCGCCTTTTGCGCAATGATCGCGCGAACCGACTCGGTATTGCCGCCGTACAGGACGGGACACCCTTCCTTGATGATGCCCGCTTTCTCCGCCGCGATCTTTTCCACGGTATCGCCGAGGATCTTCATGTGATCCAGCGCAACGCCCGTGATGATCGAGAGCAGGGGGGATTTGATAATGTTGGTGGAATCCAGTCTGCCGCCCATGCCTGTCTCCAGCACCACGATGTCGCATCCGATCTTGCGAAAGCAGAGGAATCCGATGGCGGTGATCAGCTCAAACTCGGTGGGATGGGACGACATGTCCCGCGCGGCCTCTGCCGCCTGTTCAGTGCATGCGGTCAGAAGTTCTTCGGAAATGGGCTTGCCGTCGATCATGAAGCGCTCGCGGAAGTCCCAAAGGTAAGGCGATGTGAACATGCCGGTGCGGTAGCCCGCCGCACGCAGGACGGCATCCAGCATCACGCAGGTCGAGCCTTTGCCGTTGGTGCCCGCAACGTGTACAAACCGCAGATCATCCTGCGGATTTCCGAGACGCTCGCACAGCTCCCAAATACGTTCCAGCCCGGGACGGCTTCCCATCCAGCTGACGGAATGGATATAAGTTAAAGCCTCTTCGTAGGTCATCATTTTTCCTGTTCTCCCTGACATGTGCCGCAGATTCGGTTGATTTGCGCGGAAATTGCCTTGTTGCGCGTGATGACCCGAATGAGATAGATCTCAACGGCGGCGATGACAAGGTAGGTGGGGATGCGTAACCACAGGGACGAGATCTCGCGTCCGAACAGCGGGATGGTCACATAGAAGTGATACACATACAGACCGGTCGTTTTGAGGATGCCCGAGCCGACCGCATGTGCCAGACCGTCACACAAGGCGATGCGGAGCATGGGACGCCGAATGCGTCCGTACCGTGCCGCAAGTCCTGCAACCAGACCCACGGCGGCAGAGCCGGCAGTGATATAAGGGTTCATGGCGCCCATACCGTACTGCGAAAGGGCAGTGCTGATAAAGTCTGTCGCCAGTCCGACTGCCGCGCCCGAGATCGGACCGAACCAGTATCCGCTGAGCACAATGGGCAGATTTTCCAGCGTGAACCGCACCGAGCCTCCCAAAAAGGTGAAGGTCAGATAGGTTTTGCACAGCCATGCGATGACCACAGACAGTGCGCACAGCAGAGCGGAAGCACAGACGACGCGTACATTGCCGAAGCCGATTCGGCGATTTTCTTTGTTTGACATAAAAAGACCCCTCCCAGCACCCGCAAATGTGCCAAGCGAAGGATCCGAAAAATTGCGCGGTCCAGGGTCCAGCCATGAAGCGGGATGCAGAACCGATACCGCAAGCAATGCTCCGAACAACGCCCCGAGCAATGCTTTTCGTTCCACCGCCAACTCCCCGTCCGGCAGACACTTTACGCATCGATTCTTACTCTTCATAAATTTTACAGACCCAGTATATCACGTTTTTTGACCTTTGTCAACGCATTTACAGAGAACGGCAAAAATTCCGAAAAACGGGGAATGCAAAGCGCATAATCCCTGCGATTCCGTACCTGAGAGAGCAAGGATGGGGCGTGCAGAGAGGGGCTTTGCACAGAAAAAGAACAGGATCGTCCGTCGCGGGGATTCCGGACAGGACGATACTGTTTATGGTTTTTTCTATGAATTTCGTTGATCGGAAAGGGCTTGCCGTAAAATCCGGAAAGGTCACACGGCGTCATTGCACAGTACCGGCGCTTTCTCGGGAGTGTCTGCCGATTCGCCGGCAGGGTGATAGGTGGTTACGACCTCTGCAACCAGCTCGCGGATGCGATCCTCCTGCCCCTCGTAGGCGGCAGTCATCAGGACTTGGAGCTGGGAAAGAAATTCATCGGTATCGAACGGGATGGGATGACCGATATGGATCAGGTGGTTCGGCGTGGTTTTCATGCCCTCCTCGGACATCAGCCGTTCCTCATACAGCTTTTCTCCTGCGCGAAGCCCTGTATAGGATATCTTGATATCGACATCAGGATGTAATCCCGAAAGACGGATGAGGTTGCGTGCCAAGGTGTCAATTTTCACCGGCTCACCCATATCCAAAACGAAGATTTCACCGCCGTTGGCATAAGCGCCCGCCTGCAAAACCAGGGAAGCCGCCTCGGGTATGGTCATGAAATAACGGATGATATCGGGGTGAGTGACCGTGATGGGACCGCCGCGTGCGATCTGCTCCTTGAAGCGGGGCACGACCGAGCCGTTGCTTCCGAGCACATTGCCGAAGCGGACTGCCACAAAGTCGGTCTTGAAGCGATTGACCGTGGGGGAAAGTCCCCGCATAGAGCCTTCGGCATCCTCGGTGTGAACATGAAGCGGGGTCAGCTCCCACGCCGTACCGTCCTTGCACTTCTTGTCAAAGGACTGAATGATCATCTCGCACAAACGCTTGGACGCGCCCATGATGTTGGTGGGGTTCACCGCTTTATCGGTGGAGATCAGCACGAACCGACTGCAACCGTTCATCATTGCCGCATATGCGGTCTTATACGTGCCGATGGCGTTATTCTTGATGGATTCGCACGGGCTGCCCTCCATGAGCGGGACGTGCTTGTGCGCCGCCGCGTGATATACCACGTCGGGTCTGTACTTGGCAAACACCTGATTGATGCGGCGGCTGTCGCGCACCGAGCCGATGAGCACCTTGAGATTCAGGTCGGGGTATTGATCCTTCAATTCCAGACCGATGGCGTGTGCGTTGTTTTCGTAAATATCGAACACGATGAGCAGCTTCGGATCGTGCTGTGCGATCTGTCGGCACAGCTCACTGCCGATGGAGCCGCCGCCTCCGGTCACCAAAATGACCTTGCCCGTGATGGAGCGGAAAATCTCGTCCATGTTGACCTTCACGGGATCGCGTCCGAGCAGATCCTCCACCGCAACATCCCGCATGGAGCTTGCCGAAACGATCTCGGCAATGCCGGGCAGGCATTTGAGCTTACAGTTTGTCTCTTTGCAGATATCCAGTATATCTCTCCGCTGCTCGGCAGTCGCGCTGGGCATGGTGAGATAGATTTTTTCAATTTTGAATTTATCGACGTTTAGGAGAATCTCTTCTCTGCCGCCTACGATCGGGACACCGTCGAGATAGCGTCCCTGCTTGTTCGGATCGTCGTCAATGATACAGCAGACGTATTCATTGATCTCATTGGCATTTTTGAGATCCTTTAAGATCATCTGTCCCGCACATCCCGCGCCGATGAGCATGACGCGGCTTGCGGCGGCAATTTGCGCCTGTTTTTCCCGCTTGCGCCGTTCTGCGGAGAAAAAGCGGTAGGAAAAGCGCGCAAAGGATATCAGCAGAAACTGAATTGCCGTGCCGATAACATAATAGGAAATGGGCATACGAGCAAAGCACAGAGTGATGATTGTGGTATGCAGAACGGCGAGGACGACCGAAGCGTAAATGACCCGTTTCAGCTCCTCCACGCTGGCAAACTGCCAGATGCTTTGATAGAGGCGGAAAATCTGAAAGACTGCGATG
>USTB01000014.1 GCA_900557635.1 uncultured Eubacteriales bacterium | reverse complement strand
TTTTCCATCTGCGCCGTGAAGGCATAGTCCACCACGTCGGGGAAGGATTCGAGCATGAGCTTTGTGGTCACCTCGCCCAGATTGGTGGGGCGAAGCGTCTTGCCGTCCCGCTCCACGTATCCGCGGGAAATGATGGTGGTGATGATGGGGGAATAGGTGGACGGACGTCCGATTCCCTTCTCCTCCAAAAACTTGACTAAGGAAGCCTCGGTGTAACGGGGAGGCGGCTCGGTGAAGTGCTGCTTGGGGTCGAGTGCGGTCAGACCGAGCGCATCGCCCTCCGAAAGGGGCGGCAGGGTGTTGCGATCCTGTCCGTCCTCGCTGTCGTCATAGAGAGAAAGATAGCCGGGGAATTTCACCGTGTGACCGTTCGCGCGGAAGTGATAATTTTTGCAGGTGATGTCGGCAGTCACGGTCTCTATCTCCGCCGATTCCATCTGACTTGCCAGAAAACGCGTCCAGATGAGCCGATACAGCTTGTATTGGTCGGCGGAAAGGAATTTCTTAATGGAATCGGGCGTCAGCGCGGGATTTGCGGGGCGGATCGCCTCGTGCGCATCCTGTGCGCCCGCCTTGGATTTATACACGCGGGGGGTCTTGGGGTAATACCGCTCGCCCATGGCGGAAATGATATATTCCCGTGCGGCGGCGATCGCCTCGGCGGAAACGTGCAGGGAGTCGGTTCTCATGTAGGTGATCAGACCCTGCTGACCGCCGTGCTCGACGCCGACGTTCACACCTTCGTACAATTCCTGCGCCACCCGCATGATGCGCTGAGACTGGAATCCCAGCTTGCGGGAAGCCTCCTGCTGGAGAGTCGATGTGATGAAGGGTGGAAGCGGATTTTTCTGCCGCACGCCGCGCTTCACGCCGGCAACGACATAGGTCCCGCCCTCGAGCGCCGCCAGAACGGCGTCGGTCTCCTCCTGATTGTGCAGTTCGGTCTTTGAGCCGTCCTGCCCGAAGAAGCGGGCGGTCAGCGCCTGTCCTGCGGGTGTGGTAAGCTGTGCGTCCAGCGTCCAGTATTCCTCGGGCACAAAGGCGCGGATCTCGTTTTCGCGATCCACGATGATCCTTGTGGCGACCGACTGCACTCTGCCGGCAGACAGACCGCCGCGCACCGTTTTCCACAGAAACGGACTGAGCTTATAGCCCACAACGCGGTCGAGAATGCGGCGCGCCTGCTGGGAATTCACCAGATTCATGTCGATGCCGCGCGGCTGTTTGATCGCCGCCTTCACCGCCGCCTTTGTCACCTCGTTGAAGGTCACACGGCGCACCTTTTCCTCGGGGATATTCAATGCCGCGATCAAATGCCACGAAATGGCTTCTCCTTCGCGGTCGGGATCGGTTGCCAGATAGACTTTATTTGCCGCCTTGACTTCCTTTTTCAGCTCGGAGATCAGGGGACCCTTGCCGCGGATATTGATATAGTGTGCGGCGAAGCCGTTTTCGATGTCTACGCCCAGCGTGGATTTCGGCAGATCACGGACGTGACCCACAGACGCCACGACCTTATAGCCCGAGCCGAGATAGGACTTCACCGTGGATACCTTACCGGGGGATTCCAAGATAAAAAGATTTGCCATGTATTTTTATAACCTTTTCCTTTCGGTATTCATGTCATTTCAGTGCCGTTACTCATATTTTTTGCGGTATCTGCCGCCGGGGACGCTCTCAATCAAACCCTGAATTTCCAGCATGGTGCAGGCTGTCAGCGCCTGCGCGAAATGCCGTCCCGTGCCAATTCATCCAATCCCACGCTGTCCCCGTCGGGCATGCTCTCGTACAGACGCTTCTCCAAGCCGACCAGAAGCTCTGCCGCAGGCGACGCCGTCCGCTTTTCTTTTACCGCGAGACGTTCGTCCGTATCGGTCACGGCGGTACGCTCTGTCCTTTTGCGTCCGGCGGAACAGGGCTTTTTCGGTCGGTCGCTGCCGTCCGACGTGTCCGACGTGCGGGATCTCCGCGCCGACGCGTCTGCATCTCTCTCATTTTGTGCATCCGAAGCCGACTGCCACACGGTGCGGTGCGCCTCACACGGAATCCGTTCTATCAGTCCCGCGGAAAACAGGGGCAGATACGGCTTGACCACATCGGCACCCGTCTCGGCGACCTGTGCGCCGTTGCGGATGAGGGCGTTTGTGCCCCGACTGTTCTGCTCACCCACGTTGCCGGGCAGAGCGAAAATATCCCGCCCTTGGGTCAGCGCGCGGCGCGCCGTGATCATGGCACCGCTTTTCTCGTCTGCCTCCACGACTAAGGTACCTCGGCACAGACCGCTGATAATGCGGTTGCGCGCAGGAAAGAAGGATGCCTCCGGTCTGCGGTTGGGACGGTATTCGGATACGGCGGCGCCGTTGGCGCACACCTCGCGGAGCAGACCGCGGTGCTCGGCAGGATAGCAGATATTCAGCCCGCAACCCAAGACCGCCACGGTCTTGCCGCCGGCGTCCAGACATCCGCGATGCGCCTCGCCGTCCACGCCGCGCGCCAAGCCGCTGACCACGCAAACGCCGTGCCGTGCCAGATCGAAGCCGATCTGGTACGCGTTCTGCTTGCCGTACCACGTCATGCGGCGGGTACCCACCACAGAGATCAGCAAATGACGCTCGCCCACGGGAAGCTCGCCCCGCACATACAGCAGGATGGGACGCGAAGAAATTCTGCGCAGTGCCTCCGGATATTCGTCGGTATCCTGCGTTACGATGTGGATGCCCGCACGCTCACAGTCCGAAACGATCTGCTCCGCGTCGCGCAGGGATTTATCGCAGAGCCGTGAAAGCAGAGCGCCCTCGATCCGACATGCGCGGTACATCTCCTCGCCGCCCTCGTATATGGCGCGCGGGTCGCAATGCGTCATTTCGGTCAGCGCGTCGGTCTTTTGCGTGCCTGTTTCGGCGGCACTGCTGAACCAGACCCAATATACGGTTTGATCCCGTTCCATGCTGTCACTTCCGATCCATTCAGATTTTTCTGTTATGCCACATCAGAACCGTTGCCGCCGCCGACACATTCAGAGATTCGGTATGCGGCGCTATGGGAATGAATACTGTGCGGTCACACGCCGCCAGCACCTCATCGGAAAGACCGTGCCCCTCGTTTCCCACCACATAGCAGATTCTGCTGTCGGGCGGGACGGTGTCCAGTGACACCGAATCGCGGTGCAGAGCGGCGGCATACACCGCATAGCCGTCCCTTTGCAGGGCGCGCACCGTTTCGTGGAAATCCGCGACCACCGTCACTCTCTGACGGAACAGCCCGCCCATAGCGGCTCGCACGGTGCGCGGATGATATAAGTCCGCACAGCCGCTCAAAATGAGGTTGCGCACGCCGAAGGCATTCGCGGTTCGGATGATGGTTCCCACGTTTCCGGGATCCTGCACCTCGCACGCGGCGAACAGCGGACCGTCTTTTCGATCAGTATTATATATTGTAACAAAATTATGCAAAAAGTCAATATATTTTGCCACACATATTATGCCGTCGGGCGCATTTTCCTCAGACAATTTCCGAAAAGCTCCGTCCGAAAGCACAATTACCCTTTCGTTTTCCGTAAAATCCGCGTTTTCCGCCAGAAATCGCTCGGTCACAAACACGGCTTGCAGTTCGACGCCGCAGGCAAGCGCCTCGGCGTACAGCTTCTTCCCGTCGATGAGGAACTGCCTCTGCGCATCTCTGTATTTTCTGTCGCGCAGCTTCGCCGCGGCGATCAGACGCGGGTTGGTTCGACTGCTGATATATTCCATATGTCTCCTTATGCCGCAGAAATATGCTCTGCTGATACCGCAGTGCGGCAGGGTCGGACTTTCGTTTCGCCGCCTCCCGCGTTTCACTCCGTCCGGAACGGATCGGCTGATTTTTCCGAAGGTCGGACTCGGGTGAGCGTTTTCCCAGAAGGTCGGGCGCGATCCGACCGCTTTTCCCGAGAATCAGGCGCGGGCGGTCGTTTTTCCCGAGAGTCGGGGCAAGAGGCAAAAAAAGCCTATCCTCGCCGGATAAGCCTTTTTCTTTCGCATTATTTCAGAGCCGCTTTTGCCTGCTGTGCCAGAACTGCAAATGCTTCCTTATCGGAAACTGCCAGCTCAGAGATCATCTTGCGGTTCAGATCCACACCTGCGAGCTTCAAGCCGTGCATGAAGGTGGAATAATTCATGCCGTTGACCTTAGCCTGTGCGGAAATACGGGTGATCCAAAGAGAGCGAAAATCTCTCTTCTTCATCTTTCTGCCGGCGAAAGCGTAGTTGCCGCTCTTCATGACGGCTTGCTTCGCCATCTTGAAATGCTTGCTCTTGGCACCCCAGTAGCCTTTCGCGGATTTCAGAACTTTATTGCGTCTTTTACGGGTCATCATGGCCCCTTTGACTCTTGCCATTTTTAACTCCTCCTGTTATGTCGTCAGCAATGTTATGCGTGGGGCATCAAGCGCTTGATGGTGGGAGCGAAGCTCTCGCTCAGATAAGCCGCTTTTCTCAGCGTTCTCTTGCGCTTCGGTGTCTTGAGTCCCAGATTGTGACGGCGATGCGAATGATTCATTTTGCCCGCGCCGCTCTTGGTGAGAGAAAATCTCTTGGCGGTGGCTTTATGCGTCTTGATCTTTGCCATAGTTATTTACCCACTTCTCGGCAACCGTATTTGATTTTTCACCGTCTCCGTGTGTGATTGCCGTTTCACACGGTTCCGTCATTTTGCCGTGAGGCATCGCGACCCGATCCGCAGATACGGACCGTGCCGTACGCATTACTCCTGCGCGGGCTTCTTCTGCTCCTCTGCGGGAGCCGAGCCATCCGCCTTCTGAGGCGGTTGCTTTTTCTGCGCCTTTTCCGCAGTCGGCTTTGCGGGCAACAGGAAGAGCGTCATGTTTCTTCCCTCGAGCACAGGTGCCTTATCCACCGTGCACAGATCCTCGCACGCTGTGCGGAAGCGTTCCAAAAGCTCGCGTCCGACCTCGGTGTGGCTCATCTGCCGTCCGCGGAATTTTACGAGCACCTTCACCTTGTTTCCCGACGTCAAGAACCGACGGGCGTGATTCACCTTGGTGTTGAAGTCGTTCACGTCGATCTGGCAGGTCAGCTGAACCTCTTTTGTTTCCACTGTCTGCTGTTTTCTGCGTGCTTCCTTTTCCCGTTTGTCACGTTCAAAGCGGAACTTACCGTAGTCGATGATCTTGCAGACAGGCGGATCGGACTGCGGCGCGATGAGCACCAGATCCAGATCCTGCTCGTATGCAGTATTCTGCGCATCGACATAGCTCATCAGACCGAGCTGTTCGCCCTTGGGTCCGATGATGCGAAGCTGTTTCGACTGAGAGTATCCCAGTGTGCGGATCTCCTCGTTGGTGTAATGTTCCTTGGTTCTTCCGTTTTTGATGAAGAGCACCTCCGATGCAAAATAAAAAAAGTGCAAAGCAACGCTCCGCACAAGACACTCCCCGCCGACGGGGATCATCTATTAACCCGAAAGAGTCTCTGCTCGGTCAGGTGAGAACGGAACCGTTTCTTCTTCTTTTCTACGTGGCAGTATACCACATCTGTCCCTGCCTGTCAAGACCTTTTTTGCATTTTTTCGAAATTCACCCAAAAAAGCCGGACGGTTTTATGCAGAAACGGTTCGTTCCGTTCATTCAACGGTCATTTCACAAGGGACGCGACCCGTTCGGTGGGAACGACGCACACCATTTGTGAATTCCCCAGCATGGCATAGGTATAGGAAGGGTTTTCGCGGCTGACCGCGCCGACATACAGGACGGCGGTATACTCGGTGTCGTAGCGCACCGCCGGACTCTGCTCGTTCGATTCGACCTGTGTAGTCACGGTGTATTCCACCGTCACCGTCTGCCGCGTCTCCTCGTCCAGTCCGTACCCGGCAAGCGCCTCGGCGTCGGGCGCAAAATCCACGGCGGCGGCAAATTCCAGACCCGACCACGCCGTACTGCGCGCCGTCTGGTTGTCGGTGTTGTCCGCTCCCACGGTCACGGAGCGCACCACGGTAGCATCGGGCACGGTATCCACCTGCGCCAGTCCCATTTTCGTCACGCCCGTCAGCTCCCGCAGAGCGTTCGATTCGGTCAGGTACACCCAACTGTCGTCATCGGTCATCAGATACAGTGCACCTGCGGCGGAATTGTAATTTCCGAGCCGATAGGAAAGACGGGAGCCGTCGGTGCGCATCACCGTCACCGTGGCGACCGGCTGTGTCAGACCCGCCGAGGTCAGATCGACCTCCCCCGCCCGCAACTGCCGCCGCGCGGTAATTTTGCAAAGCGCCGACACCACGGTGTACGCCACGTTCTGATCGACGGGGAAATCGGGCTGACCGTCCAGCTTCCACACGTCCGAGTAGCAGGTCAGGGAAATACTTCCCGCCGCATTCTCAACCGAAAAGCTCTGCACCGTGCCCGACTTGATCTCGCTGACCGTCACACCCGTATCCTCGGGCACGGACGGCTCGTCCCCGCCGTCGTTTCTCTTCTGCACCGCAATGCACACCGCTACAAGCCCCGCCAAAAGCAGAACCAAGAGCGCAATGATTCCGATTCTCCGTTTCATGCGCGGTTTCTCCTTTTTCTCCATACCAAAAGCCCCGAAACGGCGATCATCGCCGGCACCACGCCGACCAGCATCACGCTCCACACGGTCACAGCGCCATCCGGAATGCTCAGAGGCTTGACGCGGGTGCTCTTTGCGGAGAGACGCACGGTCTGCGGCTTGCCGCAAAGCTGATCGAGGGTCGCGGTAAATGCAGGCACGTTATCGGCGCTGTCGATCCCGCTCACATCGAGATACAGCATGTTGGCGGAC
This sequence comes from uncultured Eubacteriales bacterium, assembly GCA_900557635.1. Next base: position 4,558 of record USTB01000014.1, on the reverse strand, counting down.
GAGAACCACACCGCCGTGCCGCCCGCGCCGTTCTGCACCATGGCGGCAGACTGGAACGGACCCGCCACGGTATTTTCGCCGACCTTGCACACCGACATGGAGGTGGACGATGCCAGCGGCGTATACTGCCATCCCTCCGCGCCTGAAGCCACGATGGGGTGCGCATTGGGCATCAGCAGAGAAAGACCGCTCCCCAGCCGCTGTGTGAGGAAGGAATCGTCACACACGGGGGACAAAAAGGCGGGATAGCCCGAGATGAAATGTCCCGCATCCCCCTCCTGGATCACCGCGCCCGACGTTCCGAGCGCGCCGCACGACTGCATCAGCGAGAACAGACGGGGCGTGGAGACCGAAGCGTCGGTATACAAAACCACCCTTCCGCCGCCGTTCAGGTACGTGCGGAGCGTATCGGTCTCCGCCGCCGAGAAATCGTCCTCGGGAGCAATGATCAGAATTGCACTTGCGTCCGACGGAATGCTCTCCTTGGAAAGGTTGATATCCGCCACGGTATAGCCGCCGTATTTCAGCTCGGCGCTCACGGAATCCGTGAAGGTCGCCTCGTTGTGGTTCGCGGTACAGTACAGAACGGGAACGCGATCCGCCGTCACATACTGCACGGCGCCCGTCACAGCCGCTTCGCCGTTGAAGGTGGTATAGCTTTCGTATGAGGAGGTGGAGGCGTTCGCCACGGTCTCGGTGAGGTAGATATCGTCGTACCCCACGATCTGAAACCGACGCGCACTCTCTACGATCAGACTGTTTTTCTTGATCGTCCCCTCGGTATATTTCCGAAGAAAATCCGGACGGTACGCAGGGTCGGCATACTCCACCTCAAGCATGGGGCAGGCGGCGTCATACCGCGCCAGCAGATGGTCGAGGACACTGTCCCTGCCGTCCTGCTCGGCATACAGATACACCGTCACCTTTTCCCGTACGCCCGACAGGATGTCCCGCGTGGTGTCGCTCAATTCATAGTACCGTTCCCGCGAGGTATCGAATTCGGTCACGTTCGAGGGCAGACTGCGCACCAGCACATTGACCGCAATGAGAACCGCCGCCGTCAGAAGTGCCGCCACGGCATAGTACACGCCCATACGACTGCGCACGACTTGTTGCTTTTGCATGTTCATCCTCCTCTCTCAGTTCCATCTCCGCTTTTCCAGTACCATGACTGTCAGCAGGAGGAAAAATGCCGTGACCGAAAGGTAAGTGACGCACACCTTCAGGTCGAACAGACCGCCGTAGATCACGCCGTTGAGCAACTCAAACAGACCCAGCGCGCGAAGCAGGGAGGAAAAGCTCCCCAAAAACCAATCGGGCGCGATCAGATATGCGGCAAGCAGAACCACGCACAGCCCCAGTGCCGAAAACAGGCACAGATTCACGCTTCCGGTCACGCGGTACAAAATGAGGGCGGCGGCAAAAATGAGCAGAAGGAAGCCGCCGACCGACGCGATCCCCGTTGCGGGAAGCATGGCGGCGATCCTCGGCAGAAAGTAGATGCCGAGCAGGGTGAAAGCGCCCGTAACAGCGGCAACGATCTGACTTTCCGCAAGCGAGGAAAGGAACATGCACACAGCCCCCAGCGCCAAGCCCAGAAGATAGAAGAAGAACAGCGCCGTGTACGCGCCCGCATAGCCGAAGCTACCCGCATCCGCGTACAGCGAAAGGATGGGCGGGAACAGACACAGCACAGCCGTGGGGACGGCTGACACCGTGGCAAGTGCGAAAAATTTTCCCATCACCACGTCCGCGCCGCTCACGGGCAGGGAGTACAGAAGCTGATCGGTTTTCGCGTGCCTCTCCTCCGCAAAGCTCCGCATGGCAAGCAGGGGCATGAGCAGAACGAACACCATCGCGCCTGAATTTGCGCTCAAGGCATACTCAAACAGAGGATATCCCGCCCTCAGATTGGTCATGGTGAAAAACAGACCGACCGCCGAAAGCATCAGGGCAATGAAAAGACTGCCCACGGGATTGGCAAAATAAGAGCGAAGTTCCTTTTGATATACCGCGTTCATTTCCGATTCTCCTCCTCTCCGATGCCGCCGAACAGCGAGGTGTAGCCGCCGTCCCGATCGGATGATTTTTTACGCTCCGCCGACGCGTCCCCGTCGTCCGCCTCCTCGGTCTCCTCGACCTCGGCGACCAGCTTCTCGTTCCATTGCAGTCCGTTTTTCATGTCCGCGCTTTCCCCGTCGTCGGTCAGGCGCAAAAATACGTCCTCCAAGGTCACGGTGCGCGTTTCCAGACGGTAGACGGGCGTTCCCGCACGGCAGAAAGCTGCAAACAGTGCCGCGCGGATATCCGTGTTCCGATCACTGCGGATTACGGCGCGCAGAGTTCCCCGCTCGTCCCCGCGGGTGATTTCACAGGCGAGGATGCCGTCGATGCCGTCAAGCGCCCGCCGCACCGTTTCCTCGTCACCCTGCAATGTGACCTCGGTCACGTTGTCTCCCGTCAGATAACGGGACAGATTGGCAAGCGAATCGTTCGCCGCCACCTTGCCGTGCGACAGAATGATCACATGGTCGCACACCGCGCTGATTTCGGGCAGAATATGACTGGACAAAATGACCGTGTGCTCCTTCCCCAGCGAGCGGATCAGGCGGCGGATCTCAATGATCTGACGCGGATCCAAGCCCACCGTAGGCTCGTCCAGAATGATGATCTCGGGGTCGCCGAGCAGTGCCTGCGCAATGCCCACGCGCTGGCGGTAGCCCTTGGAAAGCGTCCCGATGAGGCGGTTCTGCACGCCTGTGATCTCGGTCTTTTCCATGGCGTCCCGTATGCCCTGCGTCAGCGCCGCGCCGCGCAGACCCTTTGCCATTCCCACGAATTTAAGATATTCACGCGGTGTCATATCCGGATACACGGGCGGTATCTCGGGCAGATAGCCGATGCACCGTTTTGCCGCCGCGGCGTCCCGCACGATGTCGTGTCCGTTGACAGTGACCGTCCCCTCGGTGGGCGCGATGCACCCCGCAATGATGTTCATCGTGGTGCTCTTCCCCGCGCCGTTCGGTCCCAAAAAGCCGTATATCCTGCCCTTCTCCACCGAAAAGGATATGTTACCAACCGCGGTGACCGCTCCGTACTGCTTTGTGAGCTTTTTGACCTGAATCAAGGCAAATCCTCCTGCTTTTCTGCATAGCATGCCGTGTCAAAACACCATCCCGTATCCGTTCCGATATTCGTTTGGGTATTTAGGATGGATTTTGCACAAATATACAGAGTTATTCTACGGCATATACATGGGAAAGTGTATCCACATCTTGCAAAAGAATTGTGAACAAACAAAGAACACACCGCTCTTTTGAAAACCGGCAAGCATTTCCGCCGCATAAACGGAAACCACTCTGCCTCTTTCCGCCTCTTTTCACCCGTTCCTCACCCATTTCCCGCTCTTCTCCGCCGTTTCTCTTTTTTCAAAAAATCCGTTGACCCCTATTGACAATCGCACGATTGTGTGATATAATCAAATCATGCAACACAGAGCAGTTGCAGAATCTATATTTTTCATCCTGTTACAATCATTTCAGAAAGAGGTTTCACAATGACAAAAAACAATTCAACAGTCCGAACCCTGATCATCGTCGGCGTTATCGCCGTCGCGGTTTTGGCGCTGGCCTTTTCCTGTATCGTGTCGGTTCCCACCGGTCACACGGGCGTGGCGGTCACCTTCGGTAAGGTGGAGGACTATGTCCTCAGCGAGGGCGTTCACTTCAAGCTCCCGTGGCAGAAGGTAGTCAACATGGACAACCGCACACAGAAGGAGTCTTTCACCTCTCAGGCGTTCTCCAGCGACATTCAGCAGGTGGAGCTGGCATGCTCGGTCAACTTCTCGGTCAATCGGGAGACGTCGCAGGATCTCTACCGCAGTGTGGGCGAATATTACTATCAGACCGTGATGCAACCCCGCGTTCTTGAGGACGTAAAGGCGGTCATCGCGCGCTATTCCGCCGACAAGCTCGTGGAAAACCGCGACAACCTGTCCACCCAGATTCAGGAGCTTCTCAAAGCCGAAATGGATACGTACGGTATCCACGTCATCTCGGTCTCGGTAGAAAATATCGACTTCAGCGACGTATTCACCAACGCCGTCGAGGCAAAGCAGGTCGCCGAGCAGGCAAAGCTCCAGGCACAGATTGAACAACAGCAGAAAACAATGGAGCAGGAAGCCGCGGCTGACCGTCAGAAGATCGCCGCCGAGGCTGATGCCACCGTGGCTCGCATTCAGGCAGAGGCTGACCGCGACGTTCTGCAAATTCAGGCTGACGCCGCCGAGTATGCGGGCAAGAAAGATGCCGCCGTGAACGAGGCGCTCTCTTCCTCCCTCACCGATCTTCTCATTCGCTACTACAACATCAAGCAATGGGACGGAAAGCTCCCCTCCTACATCGGCAACGGCACGACCTACCCCATCCTTCAGGGTCTCACCGACAGCTCCGCCTCCTAACCGGAGCGCGGGGACACGCGAGGCGCGAGAGGACGCGCGGGGCGCTGCCCCGAACCCCGCCAAAGACCCTTTTGGGAAAGGGTCTTTGGAATCCCCAAA
>USTB01000013.1 GCA_900557635.1 uncultured Eubacteriales bacterium | reverse complement strand
CAGGCGCGGCAAGCCGCGCCTGTCCCGACGCGGGGCGCGAAGTCTGTGCAGATAACGGAGAAAAAGGTGCGACCGCTTATGCCCGACTCCGGCTCGAACGTCTTGCAAAATGGACGGTCAAGCCGATGATCAGACCGAGCGTGGCGGGCGCGATCCAGCCCAGACCGAGGGTCGAGAAGGGCAGGAAATCGCCGATAACATCCAGTATTCCGGTGAGGTGCAAAGTATTTTGCACGGTCTTGGGAAGGGCGGAGAGCAGATCGAAAAGTGCCGCAGGCAGGGTAAGCGCCGTAACGCTGACATAAACGGCACGGTCATGACCGAAGAGACCTCCGAACAGAGCAAGGAGCACAAGGGTAATCGCCAGAGGATAGAGGAACATGAGAACGGGCACCGAATATTCGATGATCGTGCTCAGTCCGAGGTTGGCGAACAGGAAGGAAACCACGCTGAAAATGACCGCCCAGACGCGATACGAGGGTCCCTTCGGGAAGATGGACTCAAAGGTCTCCGAACAACTTGTGATCAGACCGACTGCGGTTTTCAGGCACGCGAGGGTCACGATGATCGCCATGATCCACAGTCCCGCGCCGCCGAAGTAATGCTGTGCGATGAGGGAAAGCGCCTCGCCGCCGTTCTCACAGGGCTGTGCAAGGAAGCCGCGGCTCTGCGTACCCACAATGGTGACGGCAAGATAAATGAGCGCCATGAGCAGACAACTGAAGATACCCGAGCGCACGGTGTTGCCCGCCACCGCCTTGGAATCGCTGACACCCAGACCGCGAATAACGCGCACCACCACAATGCCGAAGGCAAGGGCGGCCAAAGCATCCATGGTGTTATAGCCCTCCAAAAAGCCGGTGAAAAAAGCGGTCTTTGCATATTTTCCGACAGGTGCAACCTCGGAAATACCTGCCGCAGGGTGGGTCAGCGCGGTGATCACCAGCACGCCGAGGAACACAAGGAAGCAGGGGTTCAGAATCTTTCCGATCCAGGTCATGATCTTGCCGGGATACAGAGAGAACAGGAGCGCCGCAACGAAAAACACAAAGGTAAAGACAAGCAGATACACCCACACATGGTCATTTTCCGGAAGCATCTGCTCCAGACCCACGGTAAAGGAGGTCGTGGCACAGCGGGGGATGGCGAAGAACGGTCCGATAGTGAGGTACAGCAGACAGGTAAAAAACATGGCATAGGGACGGGAGACCTTACTGCTCAGGTCATACAGTCCCTCACTGCGGCTGATGCCCAGTGCGGCGACGCCGAGCAGAGGAAGTCCCACGCCCGTGATGAGAAATCCGACGGACGCCGTCCAGACATGATTGCCCGCCATTTGTCCCATAAAGACCGGAAAGATCAGGTTTCCGGCACCGAAAAACATGCCGAAGAGCATACTTGCGATGTAGACGTACTCGCGGCATGACAGTTTCTTCTTCATATGTAATATCTCCCAAAAAAACAATGATAAAATATTATATCACGTTTTCGGATAAATTGCAATATAAAAATAACGTGATTATAAACAAAACTTGTCTTTCGGCAGAAAAATGCTTTCCTTGGTCTGTGCCGTCATGCTCTTTCGCGACGCCCGAGAGCATGCGCGGCACCGCCGCGCATAACGGGGTCGGCACCGATCCCGTTTCTGCGGCTTTTCGGAGAACATCGAAGGTGCCGATCCGTCCGTCAGCCGCATGGCTGACGGCTCTCGGGCGCCGCGAAAGGGCATACCTGATACAGTCAGACGAACGGCAAAAAAAGACGGGACTGCCGCACAGGCAGTCCCAAGACCCGAAATCGTTCGGATATTGCAAATATCAGAAGGAAATGCGAAAGCGGAAATCAATCTTCTTTTCGGTGAGGCGCTCCTTTTCGGGGGCAAGCCAGCCGCAGGAATTCGAGCCGATGCCCGACACCCGATAATCGACCCGCACATGCGTGCCGTCCGAGGGGGACAGCTCGTCGGTGTGCTGTGCCGCAGTCAATTGCGCAATACTGTGGTGCAGAACCGAGATCTCCATGGTATCCCGCGCCGTGAAGCGGAGGGAATTGAGAAGATGCAGTTCGCGGCAGGCAAAATGATTGCCGTGCTCCTGCGGACGGACATAGTTGACATACTCGGCATCCGCCGTGCTTTCGTGCCACCCCACAAAGCCGTGATGGCACATGTCGCAGTAGCTTTCCATGGGACCGTTGCCGAAGTAAGAGAAGTGATCCTTTCGGTACGGGAGCTTGAATTCAAAGCCGAGACGTGGAAGCCAAGCCGCACTTTCGCGGATATCGCCGCACAGGGTCACATCCACCGAGCCGTCCGCAAAGAAGTCGTAGGACAGGGTGTAGCGGAAGAAGGGCATGCGGGACACACCGGCGGCGGAGCAGGTCAAGACGGCGCGGTTTGCCGTCACATGCGCTTCGTAGACCTTGCCGAACACGCAGTCGTAGTTTTCGCCCTGCCAGATGGTGGATCTGTCCCACAGCGAGCTGACGTTCCGATCGTTGTCCGTGGGGGCGCGGAAATAGGAAAGCCGGACAGGCGCCGCGAGCTGTTCCTCCCCGTGCAACAAGATGCTCACAAAGGTTCCGGTCTGCTTGGAGAGAACGTAGCGGAAGGTGTCGCCTTGGGCTGTAATCTCATAGTCGTCCTCGGTCAGAGAGAGGGGAACGCCGTCGGACATGGCTTGCACGGGAACGGGCAGGCGTTCATAGAGCAGACCCAGCTCGCGGTTCGCGCCGTCCGTCATGCAAACGGTGATATAGCATCCCAAGCGACAGCTCTGCGGCAGGGAAACCGACGGAACGATCCGAAATTCCTCGCCCACGGCAGCATCGGAGGTCACGGTGCGCTCCTCGGCGCATTCGCCGTCAAACGAGACCGTGTATCGGAAGGAACAGCCGGAAAAGGTCAAAAAGTCGAAGTGATTCCGCACATGCAGTGCACCGTCCTCCCAGCGGATGCGGAAGGGCGCGTAGGCGTTTTTGATCTCATAGGTGCCGGGCTTTGCGGAACGGTCGGAAAAGACCATGCCGTCGCAGCAGAAATTCCCGTCGTGCGTCAGCTCGTTCGGAAAATCGCCGCCGTATTTCTGCGTGCCGTCCGACAGCACCGCATGATCCGCCCATTCCCAAATACAGCCGCCGATCAGCTTTTTGTGGGCATAGAAGGCGTTCACATAGTCCCACACCCCGCCGGGACCGTTCCCCATGGCGTGCGCGTATTCGCACAGAAAGACGGGCTTGCGGTATGCGGGATCGTCTGCCCACGACAGCAAGGTGTCGATGTCGGTGTACATCATGGAAAACACGTCGGCATGCGTCATATCACCCGCGCGGGACGCATCCTCGCAGTGCATGAGACGCATCGGATCTCGCTCCCGCACCCAGTCCATCATGGCGATCTGGTTTTTGCCGAAGCCGCTCTCGTTGCCCGTGGACCACATGATAACCGACACATGATTCCGATCCCGCATGTAGGCGCGTTCCATACGGGAGAGAAATTCCCGCCGCCACAACGGCTGATCGCACGGCCATTCCCCGCTGTCCACGTCGAAGCCGTAGGACACATTGGCATATCTGCGTGCAAAGCCGTGCGTCTCAATGTCGGTTTCCAGAATGACGTACAGTCCCAGCTCGTCGCAAAACTCCAAAAACTGCGGAATGGGCGGATAGTGCGAGGTGCGCACCGTGTTGATGTTGTATTGCTTCATGAGGGTCAGATCGCGGCGGATATCCTCCGTGCTGACGGTCCAGCCGGTTTCGGGATCGGTGTCGTGATGGTTGACGCCGCGTAGCTTCACGGGTCGCCCGTTGATGCACAGCTCCCCGTCCGCCGACACGGCAATGGTGCGCAGACCCACTCTCTGCACGATGACCTCACCCGCGGCATAGAGCTTTAAGGTATACAGATAGGGCGTTTCCGCCGTCCATAGGTGCGGATCGGACACGGTGAAGCGGAGGGAGCGCGCGGCGGAAATGCCGTCGGCTAACAGACGGTCGCCGTCGTACAGCTCGGCGCGGAAATCGGTGTCGCACGTGACCGACACGCTGTCGGCATCGGTCTTGATATCGATATCGGACAGATGCCCGTGCGGGCGCGACAGGACGTACACGCTTCGGAAAATGCCGTTGTAGCGGAACGCGTCCTGATCCTCAAGGTAGCTCCCGCAGCACCATTTGCGCACATAGACCCGCACCGTGTTTGTGCCCGAACGCACACAGCGGCTGATATCGAATTCGGACATTAAACGGCTTCCCTGGGTAAAGCCCACGTATGCGCCGTTTACGTACAGCTCCGCGTGGGACGAGACCCCCTCGAAAACAAGATAAGTGTCGCAGTCCGTGCGCTCCAGAGAAAAGGTTCGCTCGTAGATGCCCACGGGATCGATATCGGGCACATACGGCGGATCGCAGGGAAAGGGATAGTTGATGTTGGTATAGTTGGGATGCTCATAACCGCAGAGCTGCCAGCAGGACGGCACCGAAATGCTGTCCCATGCGTCCGGCTCGGGCGCGCGGTCGCCGTTTTCGTAAAAACGGAAGCGCCATGTGCCGTCAAGCGGCGTTTTGACACACCCCTCGGCGGGAATGTACCAGCTCCTTGCGGGCATGCGGTTTTCGCTTGTGATCTGCGGGTTTTCGTATTTTCTCATTCGATACCTCGTAAAATGCCGTGCCACACGCCGTAAATGCATACGACCGTGGCACGGCATGTCTGAAATTCGGGAATATAAAACCGGGAATGTGCGTTCCGTGCTTACATGTCGGACTGCGCAAGCGCGCGGCAGACATCGCGGACGGCAGGATATACCGAACGGTAGACCTGATATGCGGCACGGTAAGCGGGGATATTGTCCGCATTCGGATTCTGGAGAGAACCGGAGCGGATGACGCGGCGGCAACCCTCCTCCACCGACGGATAGATGCCCACGCCCACGCCCGCGAGGATGGCGACGCCCAGTGCGGGACCCTCCTTGGAGGCAACGGTCTGAATGGGGCACTCGAATACGTCGGCAAGCATCTGCCTCCAAAGGGGACTGGAGCCGCCACCGCCGCAGGCGGTCATATCGGACACCGATACGCCCATTTCGCGCAACACCTCAAGGCAGTCGCGCAGAGAATAGGTAACGCCCTCCATCACGGCGCGGAGCATGTCACGACGGGTGTGCACGGCGGACAAGCCGAAGAACATTCCGCGTGCGTTGGGATCGAGATGGGGCGTGCGCTCGCCCATCAGGTACGGCAGGAACAGGAGCTTCCGGCACCCCACGGGCACCTTTGCCGCCTCCTGATCCATGAGATAGTACGGATCGCAGTTCATCTGACGGGCAGTCTCGATCTCCGCACGGCAGAATTGATCGCGGAACCATTTGAGGGAAAGTCCCGCACCCTGCGTCACACCCATAACGTGCCACTTGCCGGGAACGGCACAGCAGAAGGTGTGCACCCGTCCGCCCATGTCAATCACCATGTGATCGGTATGCGCAAAGACCACGCCGCTGGTGCCGATGGTGGTGAATGCCTTGCCCTCGCACACAACGCCCGTGCCCACGGCAGCCGCCGCATTGTCTCCGGCACCGCCCACCACGGGAATACCCGCGCGCAGACCGGTGAGGCGCGCCGCCTCCTCGGTAACGTAACCCGTGACCTCGGGGCTTTCATAGACCCGCGCCAAAAGTGCAGGGTCGATCTCCAGCTTTTCGAGCACCTCGGCGCTCCATTTGCGCTGTCCGATGTCCAGAAGCTGCATGCCGCTTGCGTCCGAGACCTCGGTGGCGTATTCGCCGGTCAGACAGAAGCGGATATAATCCTTGGGCAGCAGAATGCGGCGGCAACGCGCATAGTTTTCCGGCTCATGGTTGCGCACCCAAAGGATCTTGGATGCAGTGAAGCCCGTGAGGGCGGGATTTGCGGTGATCTCGATGAGGCGCTTTTCGCCCACGCGCGCCGTGATCTCCTCGCACTCCTTTGCGGTTCTGCCGTCGCACCAGATGATGGACGGGCGGATAACGTCGTTCTTCTCGTCGAGCATGACCAGACCGTGCATCTGTCCCGACAGTCCGATGCCGCACACGTCGGCAGGGTCGATGCCCTCGGTCACGGTGCGCAAAGTGCCGGCGGCGGCGTTCCACCAGTCGGCGGGATCCTGCTCTGCCCAGCCGTTTTGCGGCTGGGAGAGCGGATATTCTATGGTTGCGGAGGCAATGACGTTGCCCTCCGTGTCGAACAAAACGGTCTTGGTACCCGAGGTACCGATGTCAATTCCGATCAAATACTGCATGTCGGTTTCCTCCCGCTTCTATTTCGGCTCAGTTGCGGAACAGGATGGAGTTGACGATATTTTCCAAATATTCCTGTCTGCCGCTGTTGTGATCCTCCACGGTGTTCAGGGAAAGCGCATAGTCTGCCAGACTGTTCAGGTCGGCGCGGCCTGCCACCACGTCTGCACCGATGCCCGTGCGGAAGGAAGCGTATCTGTCGCTTACGAAACGGTCGATTCTGCCGTCGCGGATGATGGCATCTGCCTTGCGCAGACCCAGAGCAAAGGCATCCATGCCCGCAATGTAGGCATAGAACAGATCGTCATGGTTCATGGACGCACGGCGCGTCTTGGCATCAAAATTCAGACCGCCGTTGGTAAAGCCGCCGGCGCGCAGAACCTCGAGCATGCACATGGTGCTGTCGTAGATGTTGGTGGGGAACTGGTCGGTGTCCCAGCCAAGCAGAAGGTCGCCCTGGTTTGCATCAATGGAGCCGAATGCGCCGTTGACACGGGCAACGCACAGCTCATGCTGGAAGGTGTGCATGGCGAGGGTCGCATGGTTGGCTTCAATGTTCATCTTGAAATCTTTATCCAGACCGTATTTGCGCAGGAAGGCAAGCACGGTGGATACGTCGAAATCGTACTGGTGCTTGGTCGGCTCTTTGGGCTTCGGCTCGATGTAGAAATCACCGGTGAAGCCCTTGGCACGTGCATAGTCCACAGCCATGTGCATCAGACGCGCCATGTTGTCCTGCTCCAGACCCATGTCGGTGTTCAGGAGGGTCTCATAGCCTTCCCGTCCGCCCCAGAACACGTAACCGGTACCGCCCAGCTCGATGGTGATGTCCAGTGCCTTGCGAAGCTGTGCGGCGGCAAAGGCGTACACGTCTGCGTTGCAGGTCGTGCCTGCGCCGTGGACATAGCGGGGATGGTTGAACAGGTTTGCCGTACCCCACAGGAGCTTGATGCCGTATTTCTGCATCTGCTCCTTGATGAGCGGCACGATGGCGTCCAGGTTGGCTTGGAATTCGCGCAGGCTGGCACCCTCGGGCGCAATGTCCTTGTCGTGGAAGCAGAAGTATTCGATGCCCAGCTTGTGCATGAACTCAAAGCCTGCCAGAACGCGGTTGCGCGCGATCTCCATGGGATCACTGCCGCCGAAGGCCTTGTCCTCGGTGCCTGCGCCGAACATGTCGGTGCCCTCGGCGCACAGGGTGTGCCAGTAGGACATGGCAAATTTCAGGTGATCCTTCATGGGACGTCCTGCGACGACCTCATCGGGGTTGTAGTAGCGGAACGCCAGATCGTTGGCGGTGTCCGGACCTTCATATTTGATTTTCTGAATTTCGGGAAAGAATTCCATGTTTCGTTCTCCTTTGATTTCTATATGTTTCTTTCTGTGTAATGCTTCTTGCTTTTCGCCGATGCCGTTATCCCAGCATGCTCAGAATGGATGTCGTGACCTGACGCGCGCACGCTTCCTTGCCCGCCTCGCTGAGATGGGTGAGATCGTCGCAGATGTAGCGCGGAACGTCCTGTGCGACCAGTGCATGCAGATCGTTGATCGCCAGTCCGCAGTCGCGCATGGCGGGAACCGCCAGAGCATTGAAATGGTCGATGGTTTGATTGGATTGCTCGGGATTTGCGGGATTCACGGGGGTGGTGGTTGCAAAAATGACCCGCTCGGTGACACCGCGCAGCAGTCCCGCCATCTTTTCCAGATCCTCAATGTAGCGAAGAGGCGCAGTAAAGGGCTGACCGTCTCCGAAGCGGTGCTGCATATCCCACAGACCGTTGTTCCAGTGGATCACTGCGGGATCGGGGCAGGCGCGCAGATAATCCGGCAGGCAGAACATGGCATAGCGGACGAAGCGACAGTTGTCCTCGGGTGCATAGACCTCGAAGCCGTCGCCGAGGAATTCCCGTACCTTATCCTGATAACCCAGTCGGATGGAGTCCCCCAAAAGCATGATTTTGGTTTTCGCCAAAGAAAATCGCCTCCTAACAGTTCGGGCGGCGCGAACGGTAGTCTCGGTGCACGCCCATACATACTCAGTATACCATACCCGCGTGTTCTTTTCAATAGATTTGCGGCAGTTTTGCAATTTTTTCCGCGCGGGACCTCTCCCCGGCAAAGGTCTGTCGGCAGAATGTGCCCGAAATATGCGCAAAAAAGCGCGGCACATCGAATCTGCATGATCCGACGTGCCGCGAAAACAGGATTGCTCGCCCGCGAAAGTGCCTCGCTCAATATTCCGATTCCTCATAGGTGAAGGAGAATCGGTCAATGATCGGGCGGCTCCATGTGTCAAAGTCCAGCTCCTCTGCGGGAACGGTCAGATTATAGACGGACACATTTCTCCGATCCACATACAGATCAAAGTCAAAGTGGCAGGAGAAGAGGGTCGCGCCGCCGTCCGTCAGCGTGATATCGACACCGTTCATTGCGATGTCGCTGTCCGTACCGTTGGAGATGTAGAGGGTGATCTGCAAATTGCCGTCGCGGTCTATGTACATCTCGGTCGCCTTGCACATCACGGCGTTGTCATAGTAGATCATGGCGGTGTACAGGTCGAACGGGATGAAGAATTTCGCCCATGCACAGCCCTCGTTCATGGCTTCGCGCCCGCCGTATGTCAAGCCTGCGTCAGTGTAGTCACCGATCAGACGGGATTGAACGTCCTCATTCCATTCGAGCTTCCAGCCGTCGTCCGCGCGGGTCATGATGGTGGAGAGATAGACCGTATCTTCCCTCTCCGCAGGATATCCCTCGGGAATGCGGTAATACAGCGCCGTGAACCATACCGATTCATAATCCTGCGCCGCGACGGCGATCAGGCAGTGGTCGTACTCACGAAAAGCGTCGAGGGAGGCGTTGTAATACTGATCGATGACCGACGCATCGGTGTTGCGGAACAGCCCCGCAAGGGACTGCCGATCACTGCCCGCATATGCAATGAGCCGATCGGTCAGGATCTGCGCGGCTTCCGTGATGTCGGTGTCCCCGCTCACAACGGTGCTGCCGTCGGGCGCGGGCGTTCTGTCGTCGGTCGTAACATCTGTTGTACCGTCGGTATCGGGCGCGGTGTCGGGCGCGGAGGTACTGTCGCGGGACGGCATGTCGGTGCCCGGCTGTGTGTCGGGCTTTTTGCCGTCGTCCCTGCCCGTGTGTTCTGTCTGCGCGGTGTCGCTTTCCGCATGCGCGCCGTCAATGACGCCGTAGAGGGTCGGCACACCGAGGTGCGAGAGGATGCCGATGATCAGCCCGCACACAAGAAGTCCGCACGCAAACGCGGCAAGCCCCCTGCCGTTTTTCTCCGGATGCTTCCCTCGGGTCACGGCGTTCTTGATGCCGAGAAGCAGAGAATTCTTTTCGGACAGCGCCGAGCAGAAGAGAAGCAGACCGAACGCCAAGACAAAGGCATACGGCAATATCAGGGAAAGGAGCACTGCGGCGATGAAAAACCACAGGGCGGGAGGATTTAGACGGAACATATTGCAGACCGTCCCGCAAAAGCGCCTGCCCGCGCCGCCGCGTCGGATCTCGGTGATCAGCTTGCTGACCGACAGCATCAGAAAATAGAAGAACAGCGCGGAAAAGATCTGATTGACCACCGAATTGCGGGAAAACAGGGTGTTTGCAAACACCGCCGTCACGACCGCCGAGGCAAGCGCCATGATCAGCCGCAGAACAAGGCTTGGCACAAACCGTTTGCCCTCATAGGAGGCGAGCATCGCGTCGAACGCGTTGGAGATGACTTGCTTCATTTTCATACGCTTCACCTCACAGCACCGCTCTCAGCACGGCAAGAATCACTGCGACGCACGCATTCACGGCAAGTGCGATCAGAAACCCGCGCAACGCCTTTTTGCGGGAGCGCCTGCCGCTCGGCTTCGTTCCCTCCCGTTCGCTCTCGGGCAGGACGAATTCCCGCTTGCCCGAGAGCATTTCGGCGATCCATCGGATGTTATCCTCGGTTTTCGCAAAGGAATGCACGTATTCGGTACAGCTATGCGCCTTTTGGTCCGCGATACTGCCGAGGAACGCATAGCCTTTTTCGTCTGCGGTGATCACGGCGCCGTGCACGGTGTCGGTTTCGCGCCGCTCGACGAGCAGACGCACATTTGCGCCCGTGCATGCCGCCCGCACATCGGCGGCAAGACACACGTCCACGATACTTTCGGGGAGCGGAAGCATGACCCGCAACTGTCCCCGCACGGCGTCCAGCCTTGCCCACGCGCCGTCAAGCGGGATATAGTAGGTAGCGGAGCATCCGCCCGTCTCGTTCATGCGCGTGTGGAAGCATTTTTCGGGCGTGAACAGTGCCGTCAGAAATCCGCAGATCTCGGGTGCGACCGCTCCGTTTGCGGTCAGCTTTTGCGCGGACAGCAGTTCGTCCAGCTTTTCCGTGACCTGCGGATCGATGCCCTTCTGCATTTCCGCGATCACGGGCGCAAGGTCGTGCATGGGGGAGATGTCGTTGGCACGCAAGCCCGCAAGCTCGCCCAGCCTGTTCATTTCAAGATAAGATAATGTAAAATTCACAGCGGCTTCCTCCTTTCCTCAACGATTTGCATAGAAGTTTTCAACCTTTTGGCTGAACCAATCCCGCAGACCGCCCAGTACCACGTTGTTGTCGGCGGACTTCTCGCCCAGGGTCTTAAAGATGTCGTAGGCGAAATTCCAGCCGCCGATGCCGTCCTCGCCGTATATGCCGTCCCATGTCTGACCGATGCTTCCGCGGGTAAAGAGCAGATCGCCCGTCAGCCCCAGGTTTTTCAGGTTTTCGCCGTAAGCGCCGTCGGCAATGTTTTGGCAGAATTCGTCCACGCCGAACACTCCCGGGTAGGTCGTGCCCTTCGGTGCTGTCGGGTTCTTCTGCGCTTCTCCGCCGATGGTGCGGAACATATCAATGATGAAATCCACACCGTGCTCCGCGTTCGCGCCGATGCTCACGGCATCGCCGATGGGCGAATTGCCGAGGAAAATGCCGCTTGCCGCATCCCACGGGGCGACGCCCGGGACGGCTTCGGTCAGAGCGCCCACGATCTTATCCGAGGTCATGCCGCGAAAATCGAGCTTGGCAAGCGCCTGAAATACGTCGCCCGTTTCGGCATACGCGTCCAGAAACTTCTGAATTTTGTCCGCACCCTCGATGAGCGCCTTGCCCGCCTTTCCGACAGCGCCCATGTTCTCGATCTCTTCGGCGACCAGTCCCAAAAAGTCGAAGATCAGCTTGTTGTTGTTCACGTTTTCGTCGTACGTGATCCGATTGCCCCAGCCGATCTCGTCCACGGTATCGCCGAGCTTTTTCGTAGCCTCAAAGCCCGCAATGCCGATCGTTGTGATCAGCCCGAGGAGCAGTCCGCCCGTGATGGCGCCGTTTTTCACAAGGTCACGCGGCTTCCATGATGCTTCGCCGTCGCCGTATTCGCCGAAGAATTCTGTGCAGACCGCGCCCGCAAATG
>USTB01000012.1 GCA_900557635.1 uncultured Eubacteriales bacterium | reverse complement strand
TGTCAAGGACCTTTCCCAAAAGGTCCTTGACCGGGGTTCGGGGCGGCGCCCCGCGCGTCTCCCGCGTAACTTCCTGCGTCTCCCTGCGTACCCCTAAGCGCGGAGGATGCCGAGACATAAGTCGGCGGAGGGAGGGGGAGCGGGAAGGATGCGGTAGGCATCGCAAAGAAGGGCGGCGGCATCCTGTAGACGGGCGTCGGTAGCGGCGTAGAGGGTGGCGACCGGCGCGCCCGCCTCGACGCGGTCACCCGAGGCACAGTGCAGACGGATGCCCGCACCGTGGTCGATCGGCGCATCCTTTCGGGTGCGTCCTGCGCCGAGCAGGAGGGATGCACGACCGAAGGCTTCCGCGTCCGGATACGCAAAGTAACCGCCCACGGGCGCAAGCAACCGAAGCGTGCAGGGGGAAAGCGGGAGCTTTTCGGGCGCGGTGATATAAGAAACGTCCCCGCCCTGTGCTCCGAGCCATTCCAGCATTTTACGGTAGGCGGTGCCATCGCTGCGCACCCGATCCACCTGTGCCAAGGCACTTTCCGCGCTCTGCCCGAAGAGCAGAGACACGATCTCGGCGCAAAGCAGACGGCACAACTCCCAGAGCCGACCCCCGACCTCACCGCGCAACACCTGTGCTGCCTCGATCAGCTCCAAGGCGTTGCCGACGCAGTAACCGAGCGGCTCGTTCATGTCGGTGATGAGGGCGGAAACCCGACGGCCGCACGCCTTTCCGATGGCGACCATGCACTGCGCAAGACGCTTTGCGTCGGCTTCGCTTTTCATGAACGCACCGCGCCCTACCTTCACGTCCAACACGATGGTGTGCGCTCCCGCCGCCAGCTTTTTGCTCATGACCGAGGACGCAATGAGGGGAATGCTGTCCACGGTGGCGGTGACATCGCGCAGAGCATAGAGCTTTTTGTCGGCGGGAGTCAGGTTTCCCGTCTGACCGGTGACGGCAATCCCCACGCAGCGCGCCTGCTCGATAAATTCGGCGGGCGTGAGATCGGTGCGGTAGCCCGGAAGAGCTTCCAGCTTGTCCACCGTGCCGCCGGTGTGCCCCAGACCCCGACCCGACATTTTTGCCATAACGCCGCCGAGCGAAGCGACTACGGGCGCAACGATCAGGGTGGTCTTGTCGCCCACGCCGCCCGTGCTGTGCTTGTCTGCGGTGTACTGACCCAAGGCAGAGAGATCGACCGTATCGCCCGAGCGCATCATGCAGTCGGTCAGGGTCGCCGTCTCGCGGTCGTCCATGCCGCGCAGACAGATCGCCATGGCAAGCGCGGACGCCTGATAGTCGGGGATATCGCCGCGCGTGAAGCCCGCAACGAACCACGCAATTTCCTCATCGGTGAGAGGCAGACCCGCTTTCTTGTGCTCCAATATCGAAATCATGTTCATTTGAGCGTCTCCTCGGTATCGTGGTTCGGCGGCGGGGAGGGGGTGTCCGACGGCGCGGAACGCAGATTGTGCGGACCGAAAGCGCCGGGCAGAAGCGCCCCGAGCGTTTCCTCACGAAAGATGTTTTCCCCCGTCACGATGAGAATGCGGAAATCCGAATCGCAAAATTCCGCCATGACCTGACGGCAGACCCCGCAGGGCGGCGCGCCGCCGGAGATCGGCTCGGAACCCATACCGCCCGCCACGGCAATGGCGCAGAAGTGTCGTTCCCCCGCACAGACGGCGGAAAAGATCGCCGTTCGCTCGGCACAAACCGTGGGCGTATAGGCGGCGTTTTCGATGTTACAGCCCGTGTAGACCGCGCCCGACGCACACAGAAGCGCCGCGCCCACACGATATCCGGAATAGGGCGCATAGGCACGCTCGCGCGCGGAAAGCGCCATGCGGCACAGCGCCGCATCGGTGGGCGCTTCGCCGAAGGTCAGGATGGGCGTGCCGTCACACGCAAAGGGGATCCCGAGGTATGCCGCCGCCGTGGCGGCGATATCGGCAAAGGTAGAGCGCGTGCCGCCGTTCTGCGGCGGGACAGCGGTGCCGTACAGAAGAAGCGGCGTGTATTCGCGGGTGTGATCCGTCCCCGAATATCCCGGGTCACAGCCGTGGTCGGCGGTGATCATGAGCAGATCGCCCGCCCGCATCCGCGCCGTGAAGGATGGAAGCCAGCGGTCAAAGGCGGCAAGCCCTGCGGCATAGCCGTCGATGTCGCGCCGATGCCCCCACAGCATGTCGAAGTCCACCAAATTGGCAAAGCACAGACCCTCAAAGTCGCGCCCGGCAAGTTGCTCCAGAGCCGCCATGCCCTCGGCGTTGGAATGGGTGGGAAGCCAATCCGTAATACCGCGCCCCGCAAAGATGTCCCGAATTTTTCCCACGGCTATGACCTCTTTTCCTGCGTCGCTCACCGCGTCGGGCAGGGTGAGCTTGGGACAGGGGAGAGAGAAATCGCGCCGCGCGTCGGTGCGGTAAAAATGACCAACCTCCCCCGCAAACGGGCGCGCGATGACCCGTCCCACGGCGTTTTCCCCGCACAGAAGGGCGCGGGCGCATTCGCAGATGCGGTACAGCTCGTCCGTGGGGACGATATCGGTGTGCGCGGCGATCTGGAACACGCTGTCTGCCGAGGTATACACAATGAGCTTGCCCGTGTGCAGATGCTCCTCGCCGTAATCGAGCAGAACCTCGGTGCCCGAATAGGGACGGTTGCACAGCCAGCCGCGTCCGGTCTTTTCCTCCAGCTCCCGCAGAAGTCCCTCCGGAAAGCCGTGCGGATAGATGGGAAGCGGACGGGGCGAGACCGCGCCCGCAATCTCCCAGTGACCCACGGTGGTGTCCTTCCCCGCCGAGCGCTCGGTCATGCGGCAGTAGCAGGACGCGGGGGACGGAACGGGAGAGACGCCCTGCACCCCGTCGATGTTGCCCAGACCCATGCTTCTCAGATTTTCACAGGAAAAGCGCGGGGAGCGGGAAATGCGTCCGAGCGTGGAACAGCCCGCGTCCCCGAACTGTGCCGCATCGGGCGCCGCGCCCACGCCGAAGGAATCCAGTACGATCAGAAATACTCTTTTCTTCATGTGCGTTCCTCTTATTTTTCAGCCTGCGCCGCCGTTTCCCCCGCCGCACCGTTTTCGCTTTCCGCCATGGCAAGACGCACAATGCGGCTGGTGCCGAGACGTGTCGCGCCCGCCGCCAGAAGCGCTTCTGCGTCCGCGAGGGACGAAATGCCGCCCGCCGCCTTGACGCCGACCCCCTCTCCCACATGCGCCGCCATCAGCGCGACGTCGTGCGGGGTCGCGCCGCCGCGCGAAAAGCCCGTGGAGGTCTTGATATAGTCCGCGCCCGCCTCGGTGACGATGCGGCACAGCTCGATCTTTTCCGCGTCGGTGAGCAGACATGTCTCAATGATGACCTTGAGGATCTTCCCCTCGCACGCCGCCCGCACCGCGCGGATCTCATGCAGGACGTCGTCATAGCGTCCGTCCCGAACCCAGCCGATGTTAATTACCATATCGATCTCGTCCGCGCCGTTCGCCACGGCATCCCGCGTTTCGGCGCACTTTACGGCTTCGGTCATGTATCCGCACGGAAAGCCGATGACGGTGCACACGGCAAGCCTGTCGCCCACATAGTCCTTGGCATAGCGGACGTAGGACGGCGGAATGCACACGGAGGCAGTGCCGAAGCGCATGCCCTCGTCACACAGGGCACAGATCTGCCCGACCGTGGCATCGGGCGCAAGCAGGGTATGATCGACCTTTGACAGAATTTCCTTGATTTCCATAAGCAGGCATCTCCGTTTTCGACCGTCCGTGCCGCATGGGGCGCAGACGGGTATTTTTCATCTTCATCATACCATATTCCGCACCGAAAATCAAGCGGCGGGACGTACCGTCGAGAGGGAGGGACGGGCGGAACGCTTCCGCTTTTTTGTGCCGTAGTAATCGAGGGTGTCGCGTCGGATCTCGTCCGCACGCAGACAGACGCACACGGTGTTGAGCACGGTCAGAAGTCCCACACAGAGGTCGGAGAGCACCCATGCCGCCTCGCCCGAGGTGACAGACGCCGTGACCGCGCACACCGCATACAGGGCGACATAGAGCCGCGAGGCACGGCGGCGCGTCCCGAGATAATGCAGACAGTGCAGTCCGTAGTATGCCCAGCAGACCGTGGTGGCAAACGCAAACAGGACGGCGCTGACGCACAGAAGGATGCCCGCACCCGCACCGACCGTGCTTCGGAAGGCATCGATGGCAAGGGTCATGCCCGTGCCGACATCGGAAACGGGAACGCCCGACACCAAAATGACCAGCGCCGTGAGGGTACACAGAAGCACGGTGTCGCAAAAGACCTCAAACACGCCCCACGCGCCCTGTGCGGCGGGATGCGGGGTATGCGCCGCCGCATGCGCCATGGGAGCGGTGCCGCATCCCGCCTCGTTTGACATGATGCCGCGCGCCGTGCCGTAACGGACGCTGTCGGCACGGAGGAAGCGGAACAGATTATAGATCAGACCGCCGCCCACGGCGCGGAAGGAAAAGGCATCCCGAAGGATGGTGCAGAACGCACCGCCCAGCGCGTCGGCACGGCGGATGAGGGCGACGGCGGACAGGAGGATGTAGCCCACAGTCAGAAGCGGGATTAAGCGCACGGTCAGGTCGGAGATCTTCTTCATACCGCCGCCCACCACCAAGGCAAGGAGCACGGCAAAGGCGATACCCACGCACAGAGGAGAGAAACGCGTCACAGCCGACAGAGATTCCGCCGCCGCCCGCACCTGCACCACGTTGCCCAAAAAGAAGGACGCCCCCACACAGACGGCGGCAAACACGGCGGGCAGAATTTTTCCCGGGAAATAATACATCGCGCCGCCGTGCCATTCCCCGTTTTCCCGCCGCCGATGACGGACGGCAAGCAGGATCTCCGCATATTTCACCACCATGGAGAACAGGGAGCTGATCCACATCCAGAACACCGCGCCCGCACCGCCCGCGGCGATGGCGGACGCCACGCCCGCAATGTTCCCCACCCCGAGCGTCCCCGCAAGCGCCAGGGTCACGGCGCGGAACGGAGACACCCCGTCGCCCGACGGCATGGTAAAGACCCGCATCATGCCGCGCGGCGCGCGAAGCGGATAAAAAGAAAGCCGCACCGCCAGAAACAGTCCCGCTCCCAAGAGCAGAACCGGCAGTGCGGGCGCAAAAACCCATGTGTTAATAAAGGAAATGACCGACACCTTCCGACCCCTCCGTACCCCCGAGAATATGCGGCACGGACGCGGGCAAAGCAAACAGCCGAAACAGGACAGACAGGCGCGCCGTACCGACAAAAAGACCGGACATTCGCGACGGCAAAGGTCCGGTCATGTGTAGTATATCATATCGGGGCGCGGACAAAAATATGCCGCGACGCGCGCAAAAGGGTCATATCGGCGTTTTCACCGCGCCGCATGCGTTTTCCGCTTATATCACTCGGACGGCGCATCCGTGATCGGCTCACTGCCGGGCTTGTCCGACTTGTAGTACGGGTCGATCATGATCTGCTTGATCTTGGGATACGCGGCATACGCGCCCATCACCGCGCCCGTTCCGAACAGGATGGTGAAGGGCAGGAGCATGCCCACGGGCTGAAAGACGATGAGCAGAGAATAGGTCACAGCCACGGCGCACACCGTTCCCAAAACCGCCATGAAGTTGCGGCGGAAGCCGAGAATGACGAAAATGAAGGCGTTTTTGAAGAGCTTGAAGATGCTCAGATCAAAGGTCACAAGCATGATGTACAGATAGTACCGCATCACAAAGTACACCACCGCCAAAAGGGTATTGCCGAAGAAGGACACGTTGAAGCTGATGCGTCCCAGATTGAAATACGTGAAGGTGATGTTATAGAAGAGCACGCCGATCACGGCGCAGTCCAAGATGCCGAGAATCATGCCCTGACGGAAATTGCGCTTGACGGCATAGGTAAAGTCCTGCCAGAAGAAGATCGGCTCGCCGCGCACCATATTGCGCAGAATGTAGGACACACCCGTGTTAACGATGCCGAAAGTAAAAATGACCAGTGCGGACAGTCCGAAGAAGATATAGGTCGCCACGCTCATGGTCGAGCCTTCGGTCTGCACGCCGTGAATGCCGTAGAGCAGCATGGTCAGGGGGCTGACATGCTCGGGATCGGCGGTCATGGCGCCGTACAGGGGACTGAAGAGGTAGGAGGAGGCGGCGCTTGCGTTGTGGTTCAGGTATCCGGTGAGGGCAAACAGACCGAAAAACACGGGAAAATTGCCGAACACCAAGAGCAGGTTCACCTTGACCGCATCGTAAAAGTGCCGTCCGTAAAACTTAAAGAAATTCGCCAGGGTCGGCGGGCCGATCGGCTCCTTTTTGACCTCCTTGCCGTCGCGGCGGGTACGGTAGAGCAGCTCGAACAGGGGGGTTCTCTTTTTCTTTTGTCCTTGTTTTTTTTCTTCCACGGGAAACTCCTTCAAAAAAGCGGATTGGGCGGAACGGCATCGCCGTCCTAAACGCGGATCAGACCGTTGAGACAGCCGCAGCACCACAGCGCGGTGAGAAACACGAGGATGCCGCAGGCATTGAGATAACGCAGGAAAAACTGCCGTGCGTGAAAGGGTGCGTCCAGCGCCCGCACCGGACCGTCGGTGGCGTAGGCAAAGGCATACGCCATACAGCAGACGTACAGATACAGAAAGGCGACCGCGACGGTGAAAACGAGAAACAGGGCATACACCGTCCATGCCTGCACGGCGTACAGATACCCCGCCGCCAGTCCGGCGGGAAACGCGCGAACGGTCATCACGCAGAAGCAGGCGGGACACACAAACCGTGTGAACGCCGCGGCGGAAAGCAGAAGCAGGGGCCACGCCGTGCGCAGGAACGCGCGCAGAAAGATCATGGCGATCTGTGCCGCGTCCGTACAGCCGTCAAAGGACACGGGCTGATAGATGACCGCGCTCCGATGCGCGCAGAAGCACCACACGCCTGCGGCAAACGCCGCGATGGCTGTGCCGGCAAGCTGCCAGCCGAAACGCTCGTCCCTTCGCATACCCTACCGCCTCCCCGCGCATTCTGTGTGGTATACTTTATGCACGGGGCGGGGAAACTATGAGACGCGGTCGGGACGCGCATCGGTCATATCTCCGACGCACGTCGGAAAACGGAAAAACGGCTTACAGTGCGGTCTTTCCCAGCTCCTCGGCACGCGCGGTGCACGCCTGCATGGCGCGCGCCGTCACATCGCAGAAGCCGTCGCGCTCCAGTGACAGGAGCGCCTGCTCGGTGGTGCCCTTGGGCGATTTCACCATGGTGATCAGCTCGTCGGGCGTCTTGCCGCTCTCCAGCACCATGTGTGCCGAGCCGATGACCATACGGGCGATCATTTCGGTCATATCCGCGCCCTCGGGGGACACGCCCTCCCGCGCCGCCTCATGCGCAATGGCGGAGATCAGCAGATAGACATAGGCGGGGGCGGTGGAGGTCGCCGCAATGACGGCGTTCATCTTGTCCTCGGGCAGGGTGAACACCGCGCCGCAAGCCGAAAACAGCTCGCTCACCGCCGCAAAGTCCTCGTCGGACACCAACGCGTTGCGGGAAAGCGCCGTCACGCCCCGACCGATGAGCAGAGGCGTGTTGGGCATGGTGCGGATGACCGCCTCCTGCCGTCCGAGACAGCGGCAGATCGCGTCGGTGGAGATGCCTGCGGCAATGGAGACGACGGTCTTGCCGCGCAGGTCACAGTCTCGCAGATCGGTCAGGAGCGCCTCAAAGTTCTGCGGCTTGACGCACAGAAAGAGGTAGCGCGCCGCCTCGGCGCATTCGCGCGGGGTCGCCGCCGTGCGCACATAGGGCATGTCGGAGAATTTTTCGTACTGTGCGGGGTTCACGTCATACACGCACACGTTTTTGCCGCCGATCCCCCCGATGATCGCCGACGCCATGTTGCCTGCGCCCAAAAAGCCGTATACCGGCTCGGTATTCTGTTCCTTCATCTGTTCACTCTTCCGTTTCTTTTTGCGGTTTTCCGGTTTTTGCACCTTTGCGGCTTTCAAACGCCGAACACCGTCTGATATTCTGTTTATTGTAACACACACATAAAAACAATGTGTTAATTTACTTAAAACAAATGACCGCCATCCCCTTCTGTCTCCGCCCGCGCCGCGCCCCGTGTCAAATATGCCCGCCGCAACGGGAAAACCGCCGTTTTCTGAGGAAAAATCGGAAATAAATTTACATATTTACATATCGCCCGCGGTTGACAAAGGCGCAAATGCGGGATATAATAATTTTGATTCGGAATATAATCGGATCAGATGTTTTATTCACGCAGAAAGCGCGCAAAAAAGGAGATATTACCATGGAAGTCACAAAGGAAAGCATTATCGGCGACATTCTCGACTACGATCCCGCAACCGCAGAATTCTTCTTCGCCATCGGCATGCACTGCCTCGGCTGTCCCGCCTCCCGCGGCGAGAGCATCGAGGACGCCTGCGCCGTTCACGGCACGGACGCCGACACGCTGGTGGACGAGATCAACACGTATTTCGCCAATAAATAAGGGAAATTGGGCGACTTCCGCAGATGACCCCGTGTCACCTGCGGCAGTCTCTTTTTCGGAGGACTTCATGGAGCACCGTTCGGCAAATTTCGCGGGGGAAAAATCGCTGACCCGCGCCCCCGCCTGTCCCAAAACCGGATCGGGCGGCAGAGCGTCCCTGCCCGGGAAGCGTCTGCCCGCGCTGGCGTCATTCGTGCGCGCCGGCGTGCGGGTGGCGGACATCGGCACCGACCATGCCCTGCTTCCCGTCTATTTAGTGCAGAGCGGGCATAACCCGTGCGCACTGGCTTCGGACGTGCGCCGAGGGCCTCTTTCCCGCGCCGCCGAGACCGTTGCACGCGCGGGACTGGAGGATCGGATCACGCTCCGCCTGGCGGACGGTCTTGCGGGCGCGGAGGATTTTTCCCCGCAGGACATCATCATTGCGGGCATGGGCGGCGAGCTGATCGCCTCCCTGCTTGCCGCCGCGCCCATGGTGCGCAGTGCGGACGTCCGTCTCATCCTGCAACCCATGACCCATTCGGATCGGCTCCGCGCATGGCTGTGGAGTAACGGCTTTGCCATCGAACGGGAGGCGGCGGTCGCGGAGGACCGTCTGTACGAGATCATCTGCGCCGCGTATACCGGCATCCCCGAGCGGCATACGCCCGCCGAAATACTTGCGGGCGCATATCACCTCACGTCGGGGGAGGAAAACTCCGTTCTTTTGGTCAAGCGGCGTGCGGCACAGCTGAGAAAAGAAATCGAGAGCAGACAGCGCGCGGGACGGGACGTCTCGTCCGAGCTTGCCTGCGCGGCACAATTGGAGGAAGCATTATGCAACACGGAGAGCTGTATCGGCAGTTAGACCGTCGGATCCCCGCCGAGCTGCGGGAGGATTGGGACAACGACGGCATGATGGTCTGCCCCGACCCCGAACGGGAGTGCGCGCGCATTCTCGTCACCCTCGACGTCACGTCGGATGCGGTGTCGTATGCGGCGGACAACGGGTTCGATCTGATCATCTCCCATCATCCGCTCATTTTCCGTCCCGTGAAGCACCTCACCGACCCCAAGCTCATTTCTCTGGTGCAGAACCGCATTTCTGTGTTCAGCTTCCACACCCGCATGGATTCGGTCTCGGGCGGCGTGAACGACGTACTGGCGGCACTGCTCGATCTGCGCGATTCCGTCCCCTTCGGCACGGGCATGGGACGCATCGGCACACTGCCCTCTCCCCTCTCCCCGCAGGAGCTTGCACAGCGGGTGCGCGACGTGCTGTCCGCACCGTATGTGCGCTATGCGGGCGGGTCGAAGCCCGTTTCGCGTCTTGCCGTTCTGGGCGGCGCGGGCGGCGATTTCATCGGCGACGCGATCTCGGCAGGCGCCGATGCCTACGTCAGCGGCGAGTTTTCCCATCATCATCTCACCGATGCGGCGGAAAACGGCATCCTTCTGATCGAAGCGGGACATTTTTACACCGAAAATCCCGTGCTCGATGCCTTTTGCGGCATGCTTCGCGAGATCTGTCCGGATGCAAAAACGGAAAAATTCTTCTCGGATCGCGTCCGCGTGCTCAGCCGAAGCTGACATTTGCCCGATCCCGATATCTGCATATACCCGCATATACTATAGTTTGATTGTTTTCGGTCCCGAGCCGTCTTTCGCGGCTTCCCGATCGTTGAGAGGTAAGATATTATGCGTAAAACGAAAATCATTTGCACCCTCGGACCCGCCTCCTCGGACGAGGCGACCCTGCGGGAAATGATGAAGGCGGGCATGGATGTGGCGCGTCTGAACTTCTCCCACGGCTCCTACGAGGAGCACCGCAAAAAGGCAAATATGATCAAAAAACTGCGTCAGGAGCTGAATCTGCACACCGCGCTCCTTTTGGACACCAAGGGTCCCGAGATCCGTCTGGGCACCTTTGAGGGCGGATGCGTCGCCCTGCGCGCGGGACAACACTTTTCCCTGTATATGCAGGAGCACCGCGGCGACGAAAACGGCGTATCGGTCAGCTTTTCCGATCTGTACCGCGACGTCACGCCCGGCGGCACCATCTTAATTGACGACGGCTTGATCGAGCTTCGCGTCGCCGCAACCAAGCCCGAGCAGATCGACTGCACCGTGGTCAACGGCGGCACGATCTCCGACCGCAAGGGTGTGAACGTGCCCGGCGCGCATCTGTCCATCCCCTTCCTGAGCGAAAAGGATCGCGCGGACATCGCCTTCGGCGTGGAAGAGGACTTCGATTTCATCGCCGCCTCCTTCACCCAGTCCGCCGCCGACATTGTCGCCATCCGCGACGAATTGGAGCGTCTGGGCAATCCCAACATCCGTATCATCGCCAAAATCGAAAATTCCGCCGGAGTCGCCAATGCCAACGAGATCCTTGAGGTGTCCGACGGTATCATGGTCGCGCGCGGCGACATGGGCGTGGAGATCCCCATGGAGGAGATCCCCATTGTGCAGAAGCGTCTTATTTCCCGTTGCTTCACCGAGGGCAAGCAGGTCATCACGGCGACCCAGATGTTAGAAAGCATGACTCGTCAGCCCCGTCCCACCCGTGCCGAGATCACCGACGTGGCAAACGCCATCTACGACGGCACCAGCGCCATCATGCTCTCGGGCGAGACTGCCGCGGGACAGTATCCCGTGGAGGCTGTCCGCACCATGGCGCGTATCGCCGAGCGCACCGAAAGCGACATCGACTACCGCGCCCGCTTTGCGGATCGCCGTCAGGCATCCTTCTCCTCTGTCTCCAACGCCATTTCTCACGCCACCTGCACCACCGCGCAGGATCTGCGCGCCAGCGCCATCATCACGGTCACTACGACCGGCACCACCGCACGTCAGATCAGCCGCTTCCGTCCCGAGACTCCCATCATCGGCTGTTCGCCCGATCTGCGCACCTGCCGTCAGATGAACATGTCGTGGGGCGTTACCCCGCTGTATATGGAGGAAAAACAGAACACCGACGAGCTGTTCTCCGCCGCTCTCGAGGTCACAAAGGAGCACGGTCTGGTGGAAAACGGCAACGTGGTCGTCATCACCGCCGGACTTCCCCTCGGCGTTCCCGGCACTACAAATATGCTCAAGGTTCAGCTTGTGGGCAATGTCCTTGTAACCGGCAAGGGCATCGGCGATCAGTCGGTGTGCGGCAATCTCTGCGTCTGCGCCGATGAGGACGAAGCGCTTCACCGCTTCCGTCCCGGCGAAATTCTCGTGGTTCCCACCGTTTCGCCCAAGTCTCTCGACATCCTGCGCCACGCCAAGGGCGTGATCTGCGAGCACGGCGGCAAGAATTCCTACGCCTCCATGGCGTGCGAAATCCTTAACATTCCCGGGATCTGCGAGGCGGTCGGCGCTACGCGCATTCTGGTCAACGGCACCGCTGTGGCGCTCGACGCCCGCCGCGGCTTGGTTTTTACGGGTCAGGTCAACTAAACATCGCAAAAGGTGTTTACAAACCGTGCGTTTCCTGATATAATAGGATGCAGAGAGAACGCAGGGCGCCGAGGACGCG
>USTB01000011.1 GCA_900557635.1 uncultured Eubacteriales bacterium | reverse complement strand
GTTTATTCACCTGTTCTGTATGCCCCGGTGTGGAGCTGTCGGTGCTGGAAAGCGACCGTCACAAGCAAAACACCCTGTCGGTTTCCTTCCGACTCGGCATCCGACCCGGGGAAGCGGCAATGATATCGCTTCTCCCCTATGTGCTTCGGTGCGGTACCGAGCATTACCCCGATATGGCGAGCCTGAGCCGACAGTACGATCTTCTGTACGCCGCGCGCATTGAGCCGACCCGCACCCGACGGGGCGACGTGGAATATTTCGGATTTACGTGCTCCATGATCCGTCAGGACTACGTACCCGACGGCACCGATATTCTGTCCGGCGTCATTTCTCTCCTCCACGAACTGCTCTTCTGCCCGCGCACCGAAAACGACGCGTTTGTTTCCGCCTTTGTGGAAAATGAGAAGGCAATGCTCACCGACGCCATCCGTTCCCGCATCAACAATAAAATTGCATATGCCGTCAATCGCTGTGCCGAGGAAATGTGCCGCGACGAGCTGTACGGTCTGCCTGAAACGGGAAGCGAGGAGGAGGTTCGCGCCGTCACGCCTCAAGCACTGTACGATTTCTACCGAACGGTGTGGGAACGCGCACAGATCCGCATCTTCTTTTCTGGTGAGTGCGACCGGGATGCGCTGATCTCCGAAATGCGGACGCTGTTTCTGCCGATCTCGCACCCCGACATCCCATGCCCCCAAACGCAGGTCATCCGTCGGGCGTCGGGCGACGTGCGCACGGTCACTGAGCGCCAGCCGGTAAACCAGAGCAAGCTGGCGCTTGGCTTCCGCACGGGACAGATCTTGGCAGATGAGGACTATCTTGCATTTTCTCTTTTCCGCTGTCTGTACTCCTCCTCCCCCACGAGCAAGCTGTTCATGAACGTGCGGGAAAAGCTGAGCCTGTGCTACTACTGCTTTGCCGTCCCCGAAGCGCAGAAGGGGCTGATGGTGGTCACGGCGGGCATTCAGCGCGAAAACGCCGAACGGACAAAGGAAGAGATCCTGCGGCAGTGGAAAGAGGTATGCCGCGGAGAATTCACCGACGGCGCATTGGAGGACGCCAGACGCGCGCTCATCAACGCCTACCGTGAGCTGACCGACAATCCGTCCGGCTTGGAAAGCTGGTACACGGCGCGCGCCATGGCAGGCATCACACGCTCCCCCGAGGACGAGATCGCCATGGTTGCGGCATTGACCCGCGACGATGTCATCGCCTCGGCAAACAAGCTGACACCCGACACCTTCTACCTCATGGAAGGAACCGCCGAACACGACGAAGAGGAGGAGCCCGACCATGCCGACTGAACCGAACATCCCCTTTACCGCGCACACAAGCGCCGCCGTCGGTGAAACATACTACTATAAGGTACACAAAAGCGGTCTGCCCATCTACGTGATCCGCAAACCATTCTGCACCGCCTATGCGGCAGTCGGCGTGAGGTACGGCTCTATTCACAGCCGCTTCGGCACGTCGGACAGCCCCATAGCATCCGTTCCGGACGGCATCGCGCACTACCTGGAGCACAAAATGTTTGAAAACGGGGACGGCGTGGACACCTTTGCGCGCTTCGCCCAAACCGGCGCTTCGGCGAATGCATTCACCTCATTTGCCATGACCTCCTACCTGTTCTCCTGCACGGAGCATTTTTCGGAATCGCTGAAGATCCTTTTGGAATCGGTCACGCATCCCTATTTTACCGAGCAAAACGTGGAAAAGGAACGGGGCATCATCGAGCAGGAAATCCGCATGGGAAAGGACACCCCCGACAACGCGCTACTCTTCTCTCTGCTTGCCGCCATGTACGAAAAGCACCCCGTCCGACTTGAAGTCGCAGGGTCGGAGGCGTCCATCGCCGACATCACACCCACGCTCTTGTACCGTTGCTACCGTACCTTTTACAATCTGCATAATATGGCGCTGTTCGTGTGCGGAAACGTGACCCCGCAGGAGGTGGAGTCATGCGCCGATGCCGTGTTGCACCCCGCGCCCCCCTTCTCGGTGCAGACCGAATTTCCCGAGGAAGCGCCGCAGGTAGCACGACCGCGCGCCGAATGCTCCATGCAGGTCGCCTCTCCCCTGTTTGCCATCGGGATCAAGGACACCGACATCCCCGCCGAGCCGACCGCCCGCATGCGGAAAAAGGCTGCAATGGAGATCATTTCCGAGCTTCTGTTCGGAGAATCAGGCGATCTGTACAATGAGTTGTACCGTGAGCATCTGCTCAGCGGTCCCTTCGGCTCTCTGGTAGAGCACAACCGCACATTCTCCTTCCTGACAGCCGACGGCGAATCGGACGATCCCGACGCCGTATACCGCGCATTCCTGCAAAAGGCGGAGCAGCTGCGGCGGGACGGCATCCCCGAAGAGGATTTCCTGCGGTGCCGACGTTCCCTGTACGCGCAGTTCATTATGGACTTCGACTCCCCGGCCGAAACCGTGAACACCGTGATGGATTACGTCATGGACGGCTGTGACGCACTGCAATATGCGGAGATCGCCGGAAGCATCACGCGGGAGGAGACAGAAGCGGTGCTCCGCTCCCTGCTCTCGGAATCGCATTTTGCGCTCAGCATCGTCCGTCCCGTTTCGTCCCAAAATTCAGCCGAGGCATCGGCGAAGTGAGGTAAAAAACATGTCCCACATCATTTCCTTCCCGGGTCTGCATCTCGGACCCTTTACGCTGGATCCCACCGCCTTCACCGTGTTCGGTCTGGAGGTCAAATGGTACGGCGTGATCATCACCTGCGGAATCGTGCTGGCGTTTTTATACGTCCTCCTGCGCGCACGGTACGAAAACATCAAATCGGACGACGTTTTCGACTACGCCATCTTCATTCTGATCTTTTCCATCATCGGCGCGCGTCTGTACTACGTCGTCTTTTCGGGCATCGAGTATAAGACCTTTTTCGATGTCATCAACATCCGACAGGGCGGGCTTGCCATTTACGGCGGCATTTTAGCCGGCGCGGCGACCACATTTATCGTGTCCAAGGTCAAAAAAATCGACGTGCGCAAGTTCTTCGATATGCTGGCGCCCGCCGTCATGCTCGGTCAGATCATCGGACGCTGGGGCAATTTCGTCAACGCCGAAGCATACGGCTCGGAAACCGATCTGCCGTGGCGCATGACCATCGAGAGCTTCCAAAGCTCGGTCAGCGTACACCCCACCTTCCTGTATGAGTCCCTGTGGAATCTCGTGGGCTTTATCGTCATCAATCTGTTCTATAAAAAGAAGAAGTATAACGGACAGATCGCGCTTCTGTATATCACGTGGTACGGTCTGGGGCGCTCCATGATCGAGGGACTGCGCACCGACTCCCTGTACTGGGGACCGTTCCGCGTTTCGCAGATGCTGGGCGCCGCCGCATTCCTGTGCGGACTGACCGCGCTGATCGTGTGCGGCATCGTATCCCGTAAGCACCGCACACCTGCGGCAGAAACAGCCGCCGAGACGCCCCCCGCACAGACCACAGAGAGTGAAAGCACCGAAGCACAGACAAACAACCCCGAAAACGCAGAAACCACAACCGAAAAAGGAGAAAAAGAAGAGCATGGCAAAGATCATTGACGGAAAAGCTATTGCGGCACAGTGCCGCGCGGAATGCCGCGAAGAAGTGGAAAAGATGACATGCAGGCCCGGGCTTGCAGTTGTTATTGTGGGAGACGATCCCGCATCCAAGGTATATGTAAACAACAAGGCGAAGGCGTGCGCCGACACGGGCATCCGCTCCCGTGTGATCGCCCTGCCTCAGGAGACTGCGCAGGAGGCACTCCTGACCCTGATCGATGAGCTGAACGGCGACCCCGAAATCGACGGTATCTTAGTTCAGCTTCCCCTGCCGCGTCACATTTCCGAGGCGGCAGTCATCGCGGCGATCCGTCCCGATAAGGACGTGGACGCCTTTCACGCCGAGAACACAGGCCATATCATGATCGGCAATTACACCTTTCTGCCCTGCACCCCCGCAGGCGTGATGGAGCTTCTGCACCGTTCCGACATCTCCCCCGCAGGCAAGGAGTGCGTGGTCATCGGACGAAGCAACATCGTGGGCAAGCCCATGGCAATGCTTCTGCTCCAAGCCGACGGAACCGTGACCGTGTGTCACTCCAAAACCAAGAATTTAGCCGAGGTCTGCCGCCGTGCGGATATTCTGGTGGTCGCCATCGGACGCGCCAAGTTCATCACGGGAGACATGATCAAGCCCGGAGCGGTGGTCATCGACGTGGGCATGGATCGCGACGAAAACGGCAAGCTGTGCGGCGACGTGGACTTCGCGTCGGCTGAGCCGATCGCCTCCGCCATTACCCCCGTCCCGGGCGGTGTGGGTCCCATGACCATCGCCATGCTCATGCGTAACACGGTCACTGCCGCAAAACGGCACGGAAAGGAATAATCTGCCCTGCGCCTCCTTTCAGCCCCGTGCTTTCGGCTTTTTCGCCGATTTATCATTTCAGCCGGATCCTTTAAGCCCGTCAGTCATTCGGATATTTCCGCTTGACTGACGGGCTTTGTCATCCCTCTTTCCGCAATAAAAACACACCCTGAGCCTTTCGCTTCGGGGTGCGTTTTTTGCAGTCGTTCTTTTAATACAGCTTTTTCATCTCACCGAGATCTCCCGCAAAAAGCCGAATTATTTCTTTGCTTTTTTCGGACATTCGGCATCTTCGGGTATCCGCCATTGTCCGTGCCATTTTTCGGTGCTGTCATCTGCCTGAACTATGCCTTTTCTGCACCATCTGCATATGGTGCTCTCGCTGTATCTCCACCTTTCCGCTGTTTCCTTCACTGTTAAGAACCTCATTCTGTCACCTCCGCATATATTAACCGATATTGGTTATTGTTATTATACACCGAAATCGGTTAATATGTCAGTAGGGGTTGTAAAAATAATGATTATTTATAACAAACTATGGGAAGCCATGAAGAAAAGAGGCATTTCTCAGTACGCGCTGATCAAGGATTACGGCATCAGTCCCGCGCAAATTACCCGATTGAAGCGGAACGAAAGCGTGAGCACGCACACCATTGACATGTTCTGTAACATTCTCCATTGTGAGGTGGAGGACATTATGACGCATATTGCGGACGAAGAATAGGAACGGACCGTCCGCTTGCCCGCCGCCTTCCCGCCATCTTCTTAAAACACCGCAAATATTTATGAAAATACGAAAAAAAACTATTGACATCGGGGCAGAGAAAGTGCTATAATAGAATGCCGCGTGATTTACAGGTTTCAAAAACCCGCAGGGTTGCCTGTATCAGCGAGTCTTAAGACCGAAACGGTCATAGAAAGAGAGGTGCTTTTCGTGTTTGCTATGATCAAAACAGGCGGAAAGCAGTATAAAGTCAACGAAGGCGACGTCATCTACATCGAAAAACTCGATGCAAATGAAGGCGACACCGTGACCTTCGACCAGGTACTCGCAATTTCCAACGGAGATTCCTTCAAGGCAGGCAATCCTACCGTAGCAGGTGCAAGCGTTGTTGGCAACGTCATCAAGAACGGTAAGGGCAAGAAGATTTATATCCTGAGATATAAGTCTAAGAAGAACGAGAAGAAGAAGATCGGTCACAGACAGCCTTATACCAAGGTGCAGATCGCTTCTATCGTCGGCTAATTGAAGCATGACCAAAATCACGTTTTTCAAACGGGATGGCATTTACTACGGCTTTCGGGAAACCGGACATGCCGACTACAGCTCCGCAGGTGCGGGAGACGATGTGCTTTGCGCGGCTCTCTCCGCCATGACCATGCTGATTGTAAATGCAATTGAGGTTTCCTATGCATCCGATGTGGATTACACCATCGACGATGACAGCACCACCATCACGGTGCGTGCCATGGGCGCCCTTCCGGAATACGAGGAGGACGAGCGTAAGCGTTACGCCATCAGCGGTTTGATCCAAGGATACTTTTTCCAGCTCAACGACATGCTGGAGGAATATTACGATTATCTGGATGTCTCGGAAACAGAGGAATAATTTTAACGGAGGTGCGAAGAAAATGTTGAAGATCAGCCTGCAATTTTTTGCTCACAAAAAGGGCGTTGGTTCCACCAAAAACGGCAGAGACAGTGAATCGAAGCGTTTGGGCGTTAAGCGCGCAGACGGTCAGTTCGTCACTGCAGGCAATATTTTGGTAAGACAGAGAGGCACTCACATCCGTCCCGGCAACAATGTCGGCATCGGATCGGATGATACCCTGTTTGCGCTCATCGACGGCACTGTAAAGTTCGAGATGATCGCCGGCAGAAAGAAAGCCGTATCGGTCTACGCCGCTGAATAATTTGACTTTGCTCTTTGGGGAGCCGCCGCAGGCGCGTTGCTTGCGACGGCTCCCTTTCTTTTTGCGGAAAGCAACCGCATTTCACATAAAATCGACCTGTTCCCCCGCCGCAATATGCCGTATCGCGTATATAATTGACCTATCCTCACGCCTCACTGTGAGAAAGCCTCCTTTGTGTAAAGGGAGGTGGCGCGCTTGCCGCGACGGAGGGATTGTTCGGCACAAAATGAATTAATTACGATTTCTCAGTCAGCTTCGACGAGTGCGACTTGCAATTGTTCTACGTGAAACACAACGTAATTAGGACGATCTGCCGCCACAAAACAAAAATCCCCCGACGTACCGCGCATGCGATATGTCGGGAGAGGGTCAATATGACATTGTGTTATCGGCGGACGGGCACCGAATAGCGTTGGACGGTATCCGCGCCGACCTCCTGCACCTGCAGTTCCATGCACGGTGTGGTACGGAGGTAGTGCACCAATGCGTCCTCGGTCGTGATATCGTCGGGAAGCAGGACGCCGCCGTGTACCCGTTCGCTGTCGCCGTGGTAATCACAGCCGCAGGTCAGCACCATGCCGTTTTCGCGCTGATACGCCAGCAGTTGCTCGGAGTAGGTCTTTTTATAAATAGGATGACAGTTGATCTCATAGCCGTCCACGCAGTCGGTGGGCAGAGGGTGGGTGCCGTTGCGGTACGGGTGTGCCTGCACCACGAAGATCCCGTGATCATGGCAGACGCGATACAGCTCGTCGGGCAAAAGCTCATACAGGTTCTTCTGCGCATGCAGGAACGCGCTGTCGGCGCCGTACAGGAGCATGTGCACACAGCGGTTGAATTCCAATGTCAGCTCCACGGCAAAAAACACGGTCAGCCCGATGATATCGCCGTATGCCTTCACGCTTTTGTATTCCGCCATGTACCGATCCACGAAGGTATCGTAGCCGTCCGAATCGATATAATTCTTTTCAAAATGGTTGGAAAGCGCAATGCCGCCGTAGCCGAACGCCTTTGCCGTATCCAGTATTTTGTCGCCCGGCAACTTACAGCATCTGCTGATGCCCGACGAATGTGCATGTAGATCGATGAGCCTCATATTTATAATTTCCGTCCTATGTGTTTGTTATGCACCGAAAAACCGCTGAACGCGAAGCCGACGGCGCCACGTCAACTGATACGAGCGAATGAGCATCGACAGCGCCACGTCGAACAGGACGTATGTCACGTTTCCGAGCAGATATACGGGAAGCTCAAAGGAAAAGCCCGTATCCGGAAGCCCGAGCACGAATTTCGTGAGCCAAATGACCAGGGTGAGCGCCGCATTGAAGTACGCCAGCTTGCACACCCGGGAAAGGAGCGGTCGAAAGCGTTCCAATCGGAATTTCAGAATGGGATAAATGCCGGTCATGACAAGATACAAAACTGCCGGCAATTTGGAGGGCAGGAGCAGAAACGACAAAATGCCCGCCGCAAAATACAGCATGAAGGCGTATTTTACGCCCATTTCCATGCGGGAAAACGTGACCAGCAGTGCCGCCATGGCGGCAAGCGTGAGATCCATGACCTCGACCACCGCGCCGATATACAGAAAGACCACGGTGAGCGCGGCAAGGATGGCGGAGAGGGTCAGCCGCCGCAGACGCAAAGCAGACGGTTTCATATCAGCAACAGCGGACGACGTCGCCGCTGCACAGACCGCACAGGCAGTCCGCGCATATCAGACTCGAGCAGATGTCGCACCCCGTCATGCCGGTTTGACCGCCCTGACGGTAGGCTCTGCCGTAGTTGGATGCCTGATTGCGGAGGCGGTTCACGGCGTTCCGATATTCCAAATTGTCGGGGTCCATGTAGCACGCGGTGTCAAACAGCTTTTCCGCCTCATAGAACCACCCGCGCTGTACCATGATACAGCCCTTGAGGAAGTTCCACTCCGCGTTGCGGTCGCTCTGGGACACCGAATTGAGCAGGATCTCCGCCTCGGAATATCTGCCGCTGTTGATCAGCTCCCGTATGCGGGCAAATTCGGTGCTTCCCGTGCTTCCGCCGTACGACGACCCGCTCTGCGAGCCATATCCGCGGGACGACTGCTCCGCGCGCTGTTTTTGTATGGTATCGTATGCCTCGTTGATCTCCTTCATTTTCTCCTGAACGAGATCGGCTAACGGATTGTTGGCGTAGTTATCCGGATGGTACTTGCGCGCCAGGTCACGGTATGCCTTTTTGATTTCCTCATCCGTGGCGTCGCGTGACACCCCTAATACTTTGTACGGATCACTCATGCTTGCGGTATGACGCCGATTCGGACGGCGTGTCCTCCTTTTTCGGGCAATTGTCGGAGAGCGGCAGGGTCTTGTTCAGCACGTGCTCCATGCACGCGGGCATCCCGAGATATATGATGTTTTCCGTGATACTGCGGATGCCCGCATCGGAAAACGGAATCAGCGAAACAGCCCGGGAAAGCCTGTCTAACTCTAAGGTCATGGCATGGGAAATGCGGTCACGGTTGGGTGCGTCGCCGCACAGAAACGGGTTGTAATTGCCGCTTTTGCGGTCGGACGGAAGATCGTCCGCCGCGTCGGTAAAATAGATCCATCTGCCCGTGTGTCTGCCCGCTTCCTTCATAATGCGGGCGGCGGAGCCGTCAAGACCGTGGGAAAAGACTGCGGACAGCAGATCGCCGAAGCAGTCCGCCGCCGAATCGGGGAGGGGACAGTGCTCTTTTTCCAGTTTGTGCAGACGAGCCAGACAGTCGTCTACCTCCCGACAAAGCGCGCCGTATCCGCGGACGTGACGCCGCATTTTTCCGAACAGCAGAGCGGACGCGCGGTATTGCAGACGCCGCAGTCCCCGACTGTCCGAGATCTTGTCGTCCAAATTGCGGAGCGCAAGCACCGCGCCTGCCGAAGCGGCGTAGTCCATCGCCGCGCCCGATGCCGTAACGGGACGCTTTTTGCACGGATGACGCGCACAGCGACGCAGGGTGATGTCGGGGGGATTGGGGTCAAATCCCATGCGCAACAGCGCCAAAAACACCAGATCGTAGCTCAGGGTGAAGCGGGACGCACATCCCGTTCTCCTGCCGTTTGTGTGGCACAGACCGCAGTATACGCTTTTGTAAAATTCCGCTTCCTTCACCTTCAATTCGGGCTCCAGAGGCTTCACATAACCAAACACGTCACCACCTGCGACCTTTCTGCCGTTGACGAAACGAAGTACCGTTGTCTTGTCCTATATTATATCATAGAACGGGCGTGTCGAGTGTCAAGGATCGAAAAATTTTCTATGAATCTTTTATGAAAATCAAAAACGGCGTGCGGACGGCTCTCCGCCCCTCCCCGAAAATCCTGACGCCGCGCGTTTTTCCCT
Organism: uncultured Eubacteriales bacterium; assembly: GCA_900557635.1. The sequence continues at coordinate 2,785 of USTB01000011.1, read as the reverse complement.
TGACACATCGCCCGAAATGTGCTAAAATTGTCCCACGCGGGTGTGGCGGAACTGGCAGACGCGCCAGACTTAGGATCTGGTTCCTCGGAGTGCAGGTTCGATTCCTGTCACCCGCACCAAAAATCGGCAAATCTCGTCAGAGGTTTGCCGATTTTTACTATACAACTTTCCCACTTTTCACTTTTTACTCTTCACTAAGTTCCCTTCTGCCGATTTTCGGAAAGGAAAAAGGAACAGTGAGAAGTGAAAAAGTGTATCTTCCGAACCGTCTCTGCGGGATGCGGAAATCCCGCATGCGGGGCGTTATTCGAGCGGATTTGACTTTTGGGCAAAACAGAGGTATAATGTCGGTGCCCATGCAACTATGAATTTACGGAATCGGGGATATATCGAAATGAAGAGGCTTGTGTTCTGCATCATTGCTCTATCCATAGTGTTTGTTTTTACCGCGTGCGGCGGAACGCGTGACGGTGCGGAAGGCGGCACTCCCGACACGTCGGCGGTTCTCGATGCGTCGGCGGATATTTCCGACGAAGTGACCGACCCCGAAACCGAGCCTGTCGAAGCGGCGGGGGAGAGCGGCGCGACTACGGCGGGTACTGATTCTGAGCCGTCGACCGCGGACAGCGTATCGTCTGCTCCGACAGAGGATACTGTCCCTGCGACCGATGCCCCCGTGACGCTTCCGTCTGTTACGACCCCGTCGCCCGTGACCTCGCCGATCACAGCTCCGCCGACTACAAATCCGCCTGTCACTGCTCCTCCCGTGACCGAGCCACCGCATGTCACAGAGCCTTGCCGTCATGTCAACACGGAGGTGCGGAACAAACGGGCGGCTACCGTCTCCGAGACAGGATACACAGGTGATGTCTACTGTCTGGATTGCGGTTATATGCTCTCATGCGGATGGGGAACCCCTCGGATTCAGCAGATCGATCCGGCAAATCATGAATTCTATGACATTGAGATGGAAATTTTCCGTCTGATTAATGAGGAGAGAGCGAGAAACGGCGTCGCCCCTTTGATTTGGGATGAATCGTTGTATGCCGGTACAAAAATCAGAGCACAAGAGGCAACAACGAATTATTCGCATACCCGTCCGGACGGCTCGGCACCGAGCACTGCGTTCGACGGCTTTTACGGCGCTATGGGAGAAAATCTGACACGACATCTGATCGTGTATGATCATGCCGCAAAAACAATGGTCGAGGGGTGGATTCAGTCGCCCGGGCATCATCAAAACATGATCGACAGCAAGTTCGGGCGCACCGCGATCGCAATTGTGAAATACAACGATGAGTACGTCGCCGCGAACATTTTTACAAATTGATACGGACTGTCGCAGGTAAGAAGAGAATTGCCTGCGGCAGTCTTTTTGTGTTTGGGGGTACGGTCGCAAAGCGGAGGGGAGTTCATGTGCATAAACGGGCGCGAATTGGGAAATACTGGTGCATAGCTCCGCATATAGATGAATGGAAAGGATGGGGAATGTTATGCGATATGCGATACTGGGTATGTTAGCGGCACTGGTGCTGATGGCGGGAATGCCGTCATGGTTTATGGGTGCGCCGCAGGAGATGTCGGGGGATTCATTGCAATCGCCGACAGACGGCAGTCGAAGCGAGCTTCGCGATACCGCGCCCTCGGACGAAACGCAGAAACCGCCCGCCGAATCTGCGGAAACCGCACCGTCCGACCCGACGCCGCCCGTCCCGAAGGAGACCACCGTAAAATTGCTCCGTCACGAAACGGGCGAGGTGGAAAGCATCGATCTTGAAGAATATCTGTGCGGCGTGGTATTCGGCGAAATGCCCGCCTCGTTCGGCTTGGAAAGTCTGCGCGCCCAGGCGGTGGCGGCTCGAACCTATACCATGTATCAGATCAAGCACGACACGGTGCACGAGAACGCTGATCTGTGCGACGACAGCGCCTGCTGTCAGTGCTATCTGCCGTATGACGTCGCCGTGAGTACATGGAGCGAGTCCCTGGTGCAGAGCAGTTGGGAGCTGATCCGTCAGGCGGTCAACGATACTGCCGGACAGATTCTGACAAGCAACGGCGAACCGATCGCCGCGCTTTATCACGCCGCGTCCTACGGCATGACCGAGGCGCCGTCCTACGTATGGGGCGGGGAGCTTCCGTGTCTGGTCAGCGTGGAATCGCCCGAGGAGGACATTTTGTCCACGGTGGAGGTTTCGGCGGATCGGCTCGGGAGCGTCCTGACCGACGGCGGCTACACGGTGTCCGGCTCGCCCGACACGTGGCTCGGCGAAACCACGCTGACCCCGTCCGGACGGGTGAAGGCGGTCAGCATCTGCGGGCAGAGCGTTTCGGGCGTGTGGCTCCGAAGCCGTCTCGCCTTGAAATCCGCCATGTATTCGGTGCGCCTGCAAAACGGCACGTTTGTGTTCACGGTACACGGATCGGGACACGGCGTGGGCATGAGCCAGTACGGCGCCAAGGCATACGCCGAGCAGGGCTGGAGCTATGACCGCATTTTGGCGCACTATTATCCGAACGTCACCCTTGATGTGATCCGATAATGCCTCGGGTCGGCGGGCGATTTCGCGGCATCATTGCATGCGAAATCGCTTTTGCGACAAATTGTGCCGAGTTTTGAAAAAAGGGTTGACAAGCAAAGAAGAATATGGTATAATTACAGCCGTGCCGATGTTTTCGGCATGACGATGGCGGAATAGCTCAGTTGGCCAGAGCATCCGGTTCATACCCGGCAGGTCGTAGGTTCAAATCCCACTTCCGCTACCATTTCCGCCGTCGCTCATCA